>PFSJ01000002.1 GCA_002789015.1 candidate division WWE3 bacterium CG_4_9_14_0_2_um_filter_35_11
TGAATCAATATCTAATAGGTACATGGGATCTTCTAAAACAACATTTTGAGTTTCCTCGTCTATAAAATAAGGAAAAAGCTCTACTCTTTCTTTAAACGGCAATTCAAGTGTTTCGACAACATCACCGGTCAAAGTACTGATTTTGCAAAATTTGTTAATTTCTAAAACAGATGAAACATCAATAGCATCCGATGTTACTAATTCGTTATTAGAAGAGTCAAAATAGAGTAACCAATCACACCCGTTATATTCTCTGTAATCACCGGAGATTTCTCTGTAACTTTTATCATTGATATTAAAACTCCAGATCATAACGACACTCTCATCCACTGATTTCAAAAATTTAAATATAAAGTTTTCTTTGCTATCATCTGAAACACTTTCTAGCAGGTAACCAGAAATACCTGCAACTTTCAAAAAATCTTTAAATTCATTTTCGTGATAATAATTTGGGAAATAATTCTCACTAGGTGAAACATATGGCTGATATCTATATCTTGTAGATTTTTTACCATCATAACTAACAACAACCGGATTTTTAAATAATGAATCTTTTAAAGTTCCGGACGAAAGAAGAATACCTTTTTCCCTACTATCGATAATAAAATTTCTTAAGTAGAAATAGGCACTACCGCAAACAAACAAGACAAGCACAAATATAATTAGCCTTATTTTACTCATAATAACTAAAGTCTAGCATTTATTAATGCGGGTCAATGGTCAAATTTGCAGTAACCACATTTGGCCTAGTTATGGTTGACACAACATTAGTGGTGTAATACCATAATTTTATTATGGAACGAACTCAAATTATGCTAACAACTGAAATTAAAAGAAAAGTTAAATACAAAGCTAAAATGGAGGGCAAGTCTATGGCCGATGTAATAAGAGATGCAATAGAAAAAGATGTAGAAGTATATTCCACGCGTAGTCAAAAGGATGCCCTGTTTGAGATGTTTGACAATGCAATTAGTGTCACTAACGATTTACGCCCAGACTTAGACTCCTCCAACTTTCGCAAAGACATGGCGAAAACTTTAGGACTAAAATTATTGGATAAATGTGTAACATAACAAGTTGTAGTTTGTCACTGATAGGTAATCAGATCTTCTACTAAATTGAAAATACTTGCATCAAATTCCGCGCCTTTTGGAAGTCTTGTTATTACTCCTGCAAGACCAATGGCCGACCTGTAATCAGACATTTTTATAGCATGAAAATATGCTTCACCAACATCATACCTTCTACATAATTCTGCAAATTCGCGGGATCTATAATATGCACTCCTTTCCGTGTCTATATTATTCCTTTTGAATTCTTCATCAACTGCATACACATATGTTCGATTTGAAACACCAAATACACCAGTTAAAATACCAAATACACCACCACCTTTGGTTAACTGTTCTGTAATTGATTTAAATTCAGAAGACTCACAAGGAACCCCAAAAAGACCGAGTGAACTAATGACCTCAATATCTATATTTTTTTGACAACTAATTTGATCATATCTAAGCTTTAACGCATTAATATAAGATTTAACTTTCCTATGATTTTCATCTGTATTCATTCTTTCAGGTCTTAAAAGTTCGTGGTCCATGACTGGAACAATAATTTTTACAGGAACTCCGATTTGCGACAAAATTGAAGGCATATCTAAGCCAGTTAACGATTCGTGAAAAATATTATCAAACCCTTTGGTTTTAGCTTCACCATTTAATGATTTATATTTAAACGGATCAAGATTCGCAATTATTTGTTGATCACCATTTTGATCGTAAAAATATCTTAAACATTGAGGGATAAAGAACAAAATCGGTGATCCCGATTCGATAGATAAATACAGAGCCTCCTTAAATTGAAGCCTTTTTCTTTTATATATTTCGAACTCGGACAATGATACTGACAAATAGGTCTTCGCATATTTAAAACCTCTTTCATAATCATCACTAAATAGATCAACCGATTCAGAACAAATCTTTTGCAAATCATTTATACGATCTGATTTTATCTTCACCAACATTTTTTTATACAAATAATCGTGCATCATTTCAGAAGTAATATTTTCTCTCAAAGATTTTTCGAAAAGTAACGCAGCTTCACGAAAATACTTACCAAAAGCAACAGCTTTAGATTTTTGCATTTGGCCCTCTTTATATGTCAAATACTGATCATAGCTTCCACCAAACTTACTAGAGGAAGCAACTGCCTTAAAATAATCTTCTTCGTTCACAGGTCGTAAGGTGCGCAGTAAATCTTCGATAAAAAATTCAGCACTATGCGGATCTTTTATAACATGTGCATATTTATTATCTTTATCAAGTAATGTTCGATTAACCTCATTCACAGATGATTCATCCAGCATTTCCTCAAATGTCTTATTCTCACCCAACACTTCAGGAACTGGAGATATCAAAATCTCTTCAAAAATCTTTTTCTTTAAGTTCTCATTATCATCTATCATAATTTCGTCCATTTTTACTAAATAACTAATTTTTGCGTGAAGGTTGGTGGGAAAGACGGGACTCGAACCCGTAACTGTGGATTTGGAGTCCACTATTTTATCCAGTTCAAACTACTTACCCAGAGGCATGCTTAAAACTGGTTCTTAAATTATTTTGAAATTTGAAACAGCAAGACAAACCCCTAATATGTTAAAGGCTTCGCCAGAGGAATAAATTGGCAATCAATACATCTTGCATAGCGAGATTATACTGGATGAACACAAATAAAGTCAAAAGCATTTTGAACCGAAATCTCAGCTCTATAACGACAGTTAAATCCAAAACCCTAGATCTTTTATTATCGATTACAACCACTAGAAACATTCTGTACTTTACTTTTCAGAGCATGTACGTATCCCATTCGGGTATCGAAAGTATTTTCTCCTTTATAATTATGATAAAAGAGCTGATATATAAACAAAAATAGACAGGTAGCATTATGATGCTGTTAATTTCTAGCATTATAATGTAAGATTTTTATTACATTATGATGCAAGGCGAATTAGACAATATATTAGATACTATTAAAAAATTAAACCCATGGTTTAAAGATGGAAAAGTACCAGAGAAACTTGTTAAACCATACATTCGCCAAGAATTAAGTCTGATAAAGAAAACTATGACAAATACAGATCTAGCTACCCTTCTAATTGGAGGTCGAAGAGTAGGCAAAAGTATCTTACTTTACCAATTAATAAATTCCCTGCTAGAAGATGGGGTAGAACAAAAAAGAATATTATTCATACAAGGCGATAATCCAATTCTAAGAGAAAGCGTCAGCACGGCTAATATACTTAGCACAATTATAGAAGCATATGAAAAATATATTTTAGATGAGGATATATCAGAAACAGAAAACCCAATATATATCCTTTTGGATGAAGCGCAAGCTCTACCAAACTGGGACGCAGAAATTAAAACGCTCATAGATCTAAAATATAAAATTAAATTCTTAATAACTGGATCTTCGAGTAGCAAACTCAGAGAAGGGATTCAAACACCATTAATTGGAAGAGTATACATAGCTATCCTCTCACCGTTTAGTTTTAGAGATTTTCTAGGGTACGAGTTAACAACAAAGACAAAGCCCAACAACAAAATATTTAGTGAAATAGATGAAATAAGAAAATCCTTTCAGACCTCTTTATTAAAAGGGGATATCTTTAAAATAAAACAAAGTATAAAGGACCTCGCACAAATGCTTAATGATATCAATTTAGATAATTATTTCGACGAATATATACTCTATGGAGGATTTCCATACGTAATAGAAAACAGAAATAACGAAGACACTACAAAATATTTAAGAGATATACTACAAATGACTTTTTCTAGAGATATCTTGCATGAAGATCAAATCAGGGCACCTCTAGCCTTCGAACGATTAATGGTTAATATATGTATGAACATTAGCGGTATTTTTAAATTAAAATCTCTCGCAGAAAGAGTTGGACTAAAAGACGATAGAACAGTTCAAAGATATATAGATTACTACGTTAATTCACACTATGCTTTCATTAGTTCCCAATATTCTTTTTTTAGTAGACAAGAAACTATCAAATCCAATAAAAAAATATACGCGATTGATACTGGACTGATAAATGCATTGTTATTCAAAAACGCAAAAGATTTAAGTAAGGATAACGCATATAAAGGCGTCCTAATAGAAAATCTAATCCATAGTACTTTACTAAGACATAAATTATGCATAACAGGCAATATTTATGACAATGTACCATATTGGGATAATACAAAAACTCATCGGGAAATCGATTTTATTTTTGGCCTGGATGAACAAATTTATCCTGTCGAAGTAAAAAATAAAAGCTCTATTCCCGAAGATGAATTATTAGAAATGAAGACATTTATGAAAAAGGATGAGATAAGTGGAGTTGGATTTGTAATAACAAATTCGTTACTACAGATAGACGAAAAAATAATCTTTATACCCGCTAAATATTTTACCCTGTTGCTTTAATTCTAAAAAAATAAGCCACGAAAACCTAGGAGTGAATGGTATTGGGTATTGGCAACAGATTCAAAATAGGCACTTACTACTCAAATCCTAGTGCCAGTCAATGGCAGCTACAAACTTAAGACCCGCTATTTCACAGGGTTTTCCATGGCACTAGCTATCCATATCTGACACTGTAGTAGCACTAGAAAAAATGTTTTCTCCATAAAGTTTAGATAACACACACAGAATTTTGACCATCACTCACTTAAATGCTAGATTATTTTTCAATGAAAAAACTGCTCACAAAAAATTGCAATCTTACAGCTCCAGGCGGAGATAATTATAAATGGAAGGAAGTAGAAACATCACTTTTATGTGTAGAAAAAGGTTGGCACTTAATCAAAATTACAGCAAGTGCAAAAAACGCTAAACAGAAAAACTCCACAGATGACGATGACCTACGAATGGTACTAAACGGTTATGAGTTAGGGAAATATGAAATTCCACAAGGACAAGAACACTATGAAGGATTTGATAATGCGTCGTCGTGGAATGGTGCTACACTTAAAGGCAATTCCAAAACAATATATTTATTTTTTTACGCAACTCAAGTAGGTAATAATCAATTACAATTTTATGCTGATAGAAATCCTCATCTCGAATCCATTGAATTTTACAAATTAGATACTGAAGAAACATTTAGCCTAAAGGATTTAAATCCAAGTAATATTGAAGATGTTGATAGATCTGGAATACCGTGGATGAGTTTTATTTTTATTGGGCCACAACCAAAAACATTTGAAGTCACGGCGTCCGCACAAAGTGGAAAACAAAAAAGCTCAACGGATGGAGATAATCTGAAGGTACTCCTAAATGGAAAGATAATCCAAAATGAAAACTCTCCGACATCAGACAAATACAAGAACTTCTACTTTTCAGGAGACCAGCTCCAAGGTACACAAAAAACATTAACAATTCAAAACAAAGACTTTACTTCATTAGAAAACTCGGTCGAGATTTGGTATGACCAAAGTCCAACTATTAATCAAATAAACATAAAGTTTTCAGAAAACTACGCTAATCTATCTGAATTTTCGGATAGCTCGTCCCAAAAGGATCTAATTTATTTAAGTCTCCATGCCTTTGCTCACCTTATGCAAGTTGCTAGGAAAAAATACACCGCAGAGTTTATGCGAAATGCAATAAGCCAAAATCCCAAAAATCTAGTTTTCGAAGAAGAACGCGAACTGGCAAAATTAACGAGAAAGGATATCAAAAAGTACTTCACCTGATAGAAAATGAAATAAGAAACGGTCAGCTAAGTGGCGAAATATTCACTGGGAGTACTCCAGAAAATACTATTATTTTCAATTCATGGGATTTAAGTTCTGCTATTCACGGTATTAAAAAAATAAGTTACACAGCAAAAAAAACTAATAATTCAAACTATACAGTAGACATAAACCTTTATGATATTTATGATTTTGATCCCAATAATATTGATTACAGCTTACACCCTAAAGAAGAATTAGTCATATTGGCAGATCAAGGTGAATTACTTGGTATAGTAAAAAATTTCGAGATTTTAATTAAAACACATGAAACACTTTAACTTAACAGATCTCGCACGCTTCAACTTAAAACTCATAGGAGCCACGCTAGTTCTTCATTGGCTAAGTTTCTATGATGAGGCTCTATTTAATCCAATGTTTACAAGGTCAATAATGTTAAGGCTTGGCTTTCACACGGCTCCATATATTTTATTTGGACTAGCAGGAATTTTTTTCTTTATGATTTTCTTTGTGTACATCCCAATTGCTATATTCGATTTGTTTGTCTCTAAACTTTCTACAAGATTCACTGACAATATTACTATTTCAGCTACCGACATGAAGTTCAAAAAAAGCAAGCACATCGAAAATTTAATTCGATTAATAATATATGCATTGATATGTTTGACCCCTTATCTTTTCGTTGATTCTATTATTAACACAGTTATAATACTTCCTTTTACATTTTTTCACATGATACTAATGGCCATTACAACCTTTACACACGGAATTCAAATATTAACGCTATATAGAATATTGCGCTCAAAACTGACGCTTGCAATTTAAACAACGATTTCACACCATGGAACTAAGAGTAATTCATAGTTCCACGGTTTATTGGCTTAAACATAACAGACTGTATCTAAATGCTAGATTGTTTTCATGAAAATTTCATTACCCCCAACAACTCCTCTTTTGCAACGGTGCCGTTTTCTAAAAAAATTATTCTATTAATTCCTAATCTTTCAACAAAATATCGATCGTGAGAAACAATTAACATTGCGCCTTTATATCCAATAAGCGCATTTTCGATAATCATTCGCGTTTTAATATCTAAGTGATTTGTTGGCTCGTCTAAAATTAGAAAGTTATATTGACCAAGCGAAAATGCGCCAAATATTAACCTTGCTCTTTGTCCATAACTTAATGTTTTAACTTTCCGTTCCCAGTCACTTTTATTAAATTGCAATCTCGACAACATAGAAATTGCCGATTCCCAATGAACTTTCCCTAATCTTTGCAACTCATCTTCTAAGGTTGCCTCAAAATTTAAAACGCTTTGAGTTTGGGCGTAATAACCAATGTCTAAATTATTGCCAAGCCTAATTGAAGCGTTTTCCATTTGACCACTTTCAACAAGTTGCTCAACTTCTTGAAGAATTGTCGTTTTTCCCGATCCATTTTTCCCATATAACCAAATTTTTTCAACTCCACGAATTTCAAGCGAAACGCCTTCTAATATATGTTTATCTCCAAACGATTTACTAAGATTTTTTATGTCAACAATTAATTTTCCAGAATGAGAAGCTCCATCTAATTTTAATCCAGGAATATCTTTATTTCGAAATGGATCTTTAACTTCTGTCTTTTCAACTTCTCTTGAATAACGCTTTTCTGCGGCGCCAACATTTCCAGAAGCTCCTTTTGTTCTTTCTAAACTAATTAATTTTTCTAACTGAGCCTTCTTTTTTGTCCATCCCACATAAACTTGTCGCTCAATTTCCAATGCCTTTTCTTTTTCCTCTTCATAATCGGCATAATTTCCTTTATATTCTCGAAATTTTCCATCGTCTAATTCCCAAATTCCCGTTACAACGGAATCGAGAAATGCACGGTCATGAGAAACAATAATTGCTCTTCCTCCATAATTGGACAAATATTCAGATAATGCCAAAATTGTATCAACGTCAAGATGATTTGTTGGCTCATCTAGTAACAAAAGGCTTGGATCTTGAGAAATTACAGAAGCCAGAAATAATTTAAGTTTTTCACCACCGCTTAATGTTTCTATAAGTTGATATTCATCAAAACTATGATAATCAAGCATTCGCAATGCCGATTCAAATTTGTATTTTTTATTGCCCTCAATCTTTTCTTCCATAAACTCACCAAAATATGCACATCCATCAAAAGAAACTTCTTGTGGCATGTAGCCTAAAGTTTCTCCCTCTGAATT
>PFSJ01000015.1 GCA_002789015.1 candidate division WWE3 bacterium CG_4_9_14_0_2_um_filter_35_11
CCAACAACCTTATTCTTAACAGGAATCTGCTCCACCATTGAGCTACCGCGGATTGTTTTATTTACACATCTCCATCCGATAACTTTCACTTACCATTGGTCCCAATAAATTGGGACATTAATTCGCCTAAGCTCGCATTTCGTTTTACTCGTGCTTGCTAACAGCTCATTGAAAGCTACCGCGGATTGTTATGTAGCACGGATATTTTACAATAGGGGCTACCCTTTGGAAAGGGCTACCCATATAATGGGTATATGAATTTAAAAACTTCGATTTCCCAAAAGGGAACTTATCTTCACTCCGCGATTCTTGCATCTAATGACGGCCTTGTCACAACGTTTGCAGTAGTTGCTGGATCTTTAGGCGCGCATTTAGACCCAAAAGTTATCGTAATACTAGGCGTTGCAAGCCTTTTTGCTGATGGATTTTCAATGGCAACGGGAAACTACCTTGGAGCAGAAAGCGAAAAAGAATATCAGGAATCAAACAATCAAATCTATTCAAATAAATCCTCGACGCTTACAAACGGCTTGATAACTTTCTTTACCTTCGTGATTATAGGCGTCTTGCCAGTATTTCCATACTTTTTCAAAATAGACCACCAATTTCTGATCTCGGTTGCCCTAATGGCTCAAGCATTATATGGAATAGGCATGGCACAAGGCTTATTTACAAAAAAGAACCCAATGTACACAGGCCTTAGATCCCTAATAATAGGTGGAATAGCCGCCACTGTGGCATATATTGTCGGCGTTCTTCTAAAAGGGCTACCCTTATTTTAATCCAGATAGTCTCTTAACTTCCTACTTCGGCTTGGATGTCTAAGCTTTCTTAGCGCTTTGGCCTCAATTTGCCTTATACGCTCCCTAGTAACTCCAAAAACCTTTCCGACTTCTTCAAGTGTTCGTGGCTTATGGTCTTTGAGGCCAAAGCGCAACTCCAAAACCTTCTGCTCTCTTTCACTCAAAGTATCCAAGACCTCAACAATATGACCTTTTAAAAGTTCATAAGAAGCCATATCTTCTGGAGTTTCCGTTTCTGAATCCTCAATAAACTCCGACAACTCTGTATCTCCTTCCTTTCCAACTTTAGCTTGAAGACTACTTGGCTCTTGAGAAATCTTAAGAATCTCTTCAACCCTTGAAGGCTCAATCTCCATAACTTTTCCAATTTCCTTTGCCGTAGCTTCTCTTTCATACTTTTGCTCTAATTCTCTTTGAATTCTTTTAAGCTTATTAATAGTTTCAATCATGTGAACAGGAATTCTTATAGTACGTGCTTGATCAGCAATCGCACGTGTAATTGCCTGTCTTATCCACCAAGTTGCATAAGTTGAAAATTTAAATCCGCGTCGCCAATCAAATTTATCAACGGCGCGCATAAGACCAATATTTCCCTCTTGAATAAGGTCTGAAAAAGTAAGACCGCGATTCATATAACGCTTGGCAATAGAAACAACAAGTCTCAAGTTAGAATTAATCAATCTATACCTTGCTTTTCTCATCTTAAACGTTCTTCTTGTTGATATAAAATCCTCTAACTGCTTTTTTGCCTGATCAACTCTTAACTTTTTACCAACGTCATCAAACTCGCCTTCGAGCATAAGCTCTGCAATCTGCTTATAATTTGGCCTCTTCACACCATTTTTGGTTAGCTCTGCAATTGCTTTTTGATAAGCCTCAGCTTCCACCATTTGAGCTAACTCAACCTCTTCGGCCGCTGTCAAAAGTCCTTCTCTTCCGATTTCTCTTAAATACATACGAACAGGGTCGCCAGTAATTGCACGATCCAACGTCGATTGAAGACTCGTTTCTTTTAATTCCTTTTGTAAATCCAAAGGTCCTTTTGCTGCCTCTGCTTCCAAATCAATGTTCTCTTCAATAACCTCAATGTTATCCTCCAAAAACACACTATAAAGCTCATCTAAAAGTTCAATATCATTTTCTACATCTGGAATAGAAGCTAAAATCTCTTTATACGTAACGTGACCCTTACTTCGTCCCTTGTTAACAAGGTTTTTAATCTTTGGATTATTCTTAATTGAAGAAGAAGACATAAATTTAAAGATAGACAGATTTAACTAAAGATCCGAAACCTCTTTAACCTCTTTTTGCAAACGTGCAACAAGAGATGAATCTGAAACCGCTTCAGCCTTTGCAATGGCAACCGCCAATTCTTTTCGCCTTCTTTTTTGAAAGGCTTGTTTCAAGCGCAAAATAGCGAAAACGATTTCGTCTCCTAAAGATCTTGAATCCTCGAATCTGCCGCGTAAATAAACTTTTTCAAACAAACTATATACATTCGGGTGACTGTGCAAGATTTTATCATAAAAAGCT
Source organism: candidate division WWE3 bacterium CG_4_9_14_0_2_um_filter_35_11 (assembly GCA_002789015.1). Lineage (GTDB taxonomy): Bacteria > Patescibacteriota > WWE3 > 2-01-FULL-39-13 > 2-01-FULL-39-13. The sequence goes on from PFSJ01000015.1 coordinate 2,337, forward strand.
TTAGCATCAAAGTTTTTTGAAGATTTCATGCTAACCCCAAGCTCTAGAAATAAATCCCTAATAAACTCGTTTGTGAAAAAATCCGGGTTAATTATTTTAGAAAAAGCATCAAACTCATCCTTACTTGCGTCCATTAAAAGAGTTAAAACATAAATTTCTGAACCTGGATAATCTTCAAAACCACTTTCCAAAACTATTTTTTCTGGAACATCAGCCGTAAAACGATCACGATTTAGCGCTACACTCTTATCAAGCTGATTTTTCACAACTGATTCATCAACATCAAAAAGAACTGAAAACTTCTTGATATAACTTGACTGAACTACCTCGTCGTCAATTTCTTTGATAATTTTAATCAAAAACCCTGAAGCTTTTTTCTTTTCAAAAATATTCGACAAGTTATATTTACTTGAAGCATAAGAAAAATAATAATCCCACAAAGGTAAAGCATTTTTCACAACATCACCAAAAAGATCTTTATCTTTTTTTATCAATTCATCTGGATCTTTTAAACCTTCTGGCAAAACCGCAATTTTTATATCAAGTCCGCAATCCTTAATAATATCGATTCCACGGATCGATGCGTCGGCACCAGCGACATCATTATCAAAAATTAAAACAATTGTTTGAGCATATCTTTTTAATAAATTCACTTGACCCACTGTTAAAGCAGTTCCCTTTGAAGCAACAATATTTTCAAAACCTGCTTGAAATGGCGAAATCATATCGAATTCGCCTTCAACAATAATCGCAAGATTATTTTTACGAATCGCAGTTTTTGCTAAATCTAGACCAAAAAGAAAGCGCTCCTTGTGAAAAACCTCCGTCTCTGATGTATTTATATACCTTGGATCTTGATCTTCAAAAAGTGCTCTTCCAGAAAAGCCCAATATACGCCCCATATTATCCCTCAAAGGAAACACCAATCGTCCACGAAAAATGTCATATGTATTTTTCGAAGATTTTCTATATTTGCCAAGCCCAGAATGAATAATTTCTTCAGCTGTAAACTCTTTTGAAATCAAATACCTTGAAAGACTATCCCACGAATTTGGCGCATAACCTATGCCAAAGTCCTTAACAATTTTTGCGGAAACTTTTCTTGTTTTTATATAGTCTCTGCCGACTTGGCCAAATTCATGCTTATTTAATAAATGCTGATAAAACTTTGAGGCGGCTTCGTTTATTTCATAAATTCTATTAGTCGCATCTTTTGACTTTTTATTGAAACCGCTCGGTTTCAGATCAATCTTTACGCCTGCTCTTTCGGCAAGAACTTTTAATGCTTCGAAAAATTCGACGCCTTCGATATCCATAATAAAATTAAAAATATCTCCGCTTTTCCCACAACCAAAACATCTGTACCTTTGAAGATCTTCGGAAACCATAAACGATGGAGTTTTTTCGGAATGAAATGGACACAAACCTTTATGATTTTTGCCAGATTGCTTTAAAGGAGTATATGTACCAATAAGATCAACAATATTAATTTTAGATTTTACTTCGGAGATGCTGTCCATATGGATATTCTAGCATTCTATGCGGGCCTGGCCCCAAACACCCTCGTTCCTTACAATCTAAATGTGAAGCTAGTAATCAACAACCGCAACATAAAGTTAAATCAGGACTTTATTTTCATGGCAATGTTTTTCATTCTAGTTTTCCTCCTCTTTTTTCTACCTCACGCCGACCCTGATTTTGGCTGGCACTATAGATGCGGATACGAATTCATCCACATGCAAAAGCCATGCGTGGGAAGGCTTTTATAAGGGCTACCCTTATTTTAATTTCTGTTTATTTTGCTTGGTCAACTTTAGTCCTCGGGTTTAGATCCCAGTTCATGACACTTTTATTTTTGTTTGCAGAAATTTGACTTCTTTTGAATAAGCGAATTCACCTCCTCCCCGCTTTATTTTTAATATGGGCAAATACACATGCAGGCTTTTTCTTGGGGCCTCTAATACTCGGAATTTACACAGCTGGCATCTTCTATAAATGGATTTTAAAAAAAACCGATCTCCACGAATTAAGAAGTTTCATATTAATAATAATTACCGCAACGATTGCAACATTAATAAATCCCTTCGGCTATAAGCTATATCTCGGAATTTATAACCACATGCAAATTCCTATGAACACATTAATTGCCGAATGGGTGCCACCTCCACAAAATTATGTCCTTTTGATACTTACAATTTCGGGACTTTTAATTTATAAACATTTATCAAAAACAAAGATCAAAGATTTTAATGTGTTTTTTTAGGGTTCATTCTTTTGTCGACATACCTTGCAATCTCCGCGCGCAGGAATCTTCCAATTTATTATTTTTCAGTTGCAATATTCGCAAGTTATGAATTCAGAAAATTCAAAATCCCAAAAAAATAGACTACATTTATTCACGACCTCTCATTCTTAGCTCTTTTTGCAGGCATACTTTATTTCGGATTTACGAATGTAACCTCGATTTACACTTACAACAAAAGCCAAGATCAATTTCTTTACAATCAATTAGAATTTTTTAAAGGCAAGCCAGAAAATGTTTATAGCACTTACGAATGGGGAGGATTTTTAACATGGAAATTACCAAACATGAAATTTTTTATAGACGGAAGAATGCCAGCATGGATAGGCGAAAACGGCGAAAGCCCATACACAACATGGTTAAAAATAACACAAACCCAACAAGACTTTGAACAAACTTTAAACAAATACAAAACAGATTATTTGCTAATCGCAAACGGAACATTCCTTGATTTGCTTCTTCGTGAAAACCCTGCAAAATACAATTACAAAGAAGTACAAAGGGATGCACAAGGGGTGATTTATAAATATAAATCTAACTAAATCACTCCTCAATGACACTAATTGATCTAATTTATAATAATTCTTTTCTTATTAAAATCACTCTTTCGCCTTTGCTATATTCTTTCCATTCACCAGTAATTTCTTTGACAGCAAATCCCCATTTCCCCGTGCACCAAATTCTAACTTTTCGCGTTGCTCAAAGAGAATTTGGTGCACTCGGCAGGATTTGAACCTGCGACCTTTCGCTTCGCAAGCGAATGCTCTATCCAGCTGAGCTACGAGTGCACGTATATCTCGGGCCAGGTCCGATGTAGCTTCGTCCCTAATTATACGATAAAATAAGCACGTACACGAAAACATATTCGCGGAGGGGTGCAAGAGCGGTTTAATTGGCAGCTCTCGAAAAGCTTGCGCCTAACAAGGCACGGGGGTTCGAATCCCTCCCCCTCCGCCATAAATGCTTAATCCCTATAATTCAATCGAAAACACAAAAAACCCTATAGGGCTTCCGCAGCTTGCAGAAATTATCACACTTGACCAAATTGCTCCAAATATATTTGACATTCACATGGATATTGTCTTACCGAATGTAACTCCAGGACAATAATGGGTTTACTGTATCAGCGGAGTAATCAAAATAGAATCAAAATTTTTCTAACTCCGGATATCGAAAAAATAAACAAAGCGAGATTATTCACTTCATACCATTTACTAAATACAGAGGTTTTCAATCCGCACGACTGGCTCCATGATTGTGAGAATTGGTATACAGATTTTTATATACCGACAGCATATTCTCCACAAGCAAGAAACATCCAAATACTAAAAACCGATGGTTATATAGCATGTGCAATTGGTATTTGTGGCAGATGTGCTAACGCGGACGGTCAGTTGGTTTGTTCAGACGGCCCGATTTTTATTTATTAATCGAGGATCTTATCAAAAATTTATCTTTTTTGATACTTGGTTCATGAATTTTTCCATCATGGTTATTTCTGGTTTTTCGATTATTGAGATATAGTCGTTTATTATTTCTGCTAATTTTGAGTGGTTTGTTTTAGCATCAAGCAAAAGCAGTATTCTTCCAGGTATTGGATTTTTAGTATTGATAATTAAAAAATCTGTGTCGTCTTTTTTTTCAATATAAAAGGATTCTAGTTCTGCCCATTTGTATAAATGCTCTGAAGCATAGTCGAGTCCATTTGTTGTTATTTTGTGATGAACGACTTTAGGCGGAACTGTATGAAAAACGTATACAACGAAAAATACAATTCCTAATACACCGATTATCAAAAACTCTTTAATTATTAAAAGTAAAATCGCAAAAAAGATGATTATAACGCCGGTTCTTCTGTAAAATTCGCGGGGCTTTGTTTTGAAAACTCTTTCGGGCGCATCCCATTCAATTAATACTTGGGAAGGTTTAATTATATCGTCCATATTAACTGGATTCTACCACAACAAAAACCTAAATCTTTGTTTCGTAAAGATGCGTATGAGCGCCATCGGAAACCGTAACAATATGCTCAAACCCACCAGAATCAACATCGATAATTGTTAAAGATGAATTGCTAACCATAAAATGTGCGAAAGCTTCGTGATTTCCATTTGCAACAATTTTTACAAGTAAAACCCTGATCCAATTTCCATGAGTAAAAATGGCAACTTCCTTATCTTTATCTTCGTTTATAACTTGTTTAAAAATCTGATAGATTCTATCTGATGTAACTTTATAATCCGCTAAAATTTTTGGCTTTGTTATTACAGTAGGTTGTGGCCAATCTTCGGAACCAACTTCATTAAATTTCGAAGAATATACAACCTCGTTATCATGTTGCTCATTTACTATCTCACAGGTTTCAATGGCCCTTTTTATCTTACTGCAGTACATAACGTCAAACTTATTGCCCGACAATCTTTTTGCAAGCTGAAGTGCTTGAACTTTCCCAAAATTATTTAAATGATAATCGTTAAGCTGAACACCTTCTTCATCATACGCATCAGCATGTCTAATTAGATAAATCCTTGTCATACTAAAAAGTATATAATATCCCATACCAATAGGAAGCATTAAAATGCTAAAATACAAAAAAAGATGGAGGGGTGGCCGAGCGGTTTAAGGCGACGGTTTGCTAAATCGTTGAGGCCAAAAGCCTCGCGCAGGTTCAAATCCTGTCCCCTCCGCCAGAAAATAAGGGTAGCCCTTTTTTCCAAATTGTCATAGTACGAAGGGTGGAAGCAAAGCTTGCACCCTTCAAGAGTACTTTCGGGGTGTGGCGCAGTTGGTAGCGCGCATCGTTTGGGACGATGAGGCCAGAGGTTCAAGTCCTCTCACCCCGACCAAAAAAATGTATAATCCGTGAATGAATTACACAAATCAAAATAACGAACCAGAGTTTTCTCAAGCAGTAGAAGAAGTTCTCGAATCTTTGGCCCCTTTTATTAAAAAGAATCCTAAGTATTCCGAATCAAATTTAATTAAAAGATTAACTGAACCAGAACGCGTGATTATATTCCGAGTTACTTGGGTAGACGATAAAAATGAAGTTCAAATAAACCGTGGATTTCGCGTTCAATTTAATAGCGCGATTGGACCATATAAAGGCGGATTAAGGTTTCACCCTACTGTAAATTTGAGCATCATGAAATTTTTGGGATTTGAACAAACATTTAAAAATAGCCTTACAGGACTTCCAATGGGTGGATCTAAAGGTGGAAGCGATTTTGATCCTCACGGAAAATCAGACGCCGAAGTTATGAGATTTTGCCAAGCTTTTATGTCAGAGCTTTATAGACACATCGGAGACCAAACAGACATTCCAGCCGGCGACATTGGAGTTGGAGCAAGAGAAATTGGGTATCTTTTCGGATACTATAAAAAACTTGTAAACAAAGTAAATGGAACATTCACAGGAAAAGGCCTCGAATACGGTGGCAGTTTAATCAGACCGGAAGCCACGGGATACGGACTTGTATACATGACTCAAGAAGTTTTAAATCATGTTGGCGAAAGCATAAAAGGCAAAACTGTTTTAGTTTCAGGGTCAGGAAATGTTGCACAATACGCAATCGAAAAAGCAATCGAACTTGGAGCAAAAGTTGTAAGTGCAGCAGATTCAGACGGAACCGTTTTTGATAAAGATGGTTTCACAAAAGAAAAGTTGGAGTTTTTAAAAGATCTAAAAAATGTAAAACGTGGAAGAATAAGCGAATACGCAGAAAAGTTTAAAGTCGAATATCTAGCCGGGCAAAATCCATGGAATATAAAAGCTGATATTGCACTTCCATGCGCAACTCAAAATGAAATATCTAAAATGGATGCAGAAAACTTTGTGAAAAACGGCATTAAATATGTAACAGAAGGAGCAAACATGCCTTCAACAAAAGAAGCAATTGAAATTTATTCACAAAATAAAATAGTATTCGTTCCAGGTAAAGCCTCAAATGCAGGAGGCGTTGCGGTATCCGGTTTAGAAATGACACAAAACAGCCTTCACTATTCATGGTCAAAAGAAGAAGTCGATGAAAAGCTAAAAACAATAATGAAAAATATTCATGCTAAATGTATCGAATACGGCGAAACAGATATTTCAGGCGAAAAATCGGTAAACTATATGATGGGTGCCAACATCGCAGGATTCAAAAAAGTCGCAGACGCAATGATCGCTCAAGGGATTATTTGACCAGATAAATCCCCATCGCATCTTTTACTTCCTTCATTGTCTCTTGTGCGATTTTTTGTGCTTTTTTTGTCCCAGCATCTAATATTTCCATTAGTTTTTGTGGGTCTTCAAACTTCGATCTTCTTTCCCTAATTGGTTCCAAAAATGTATTTATGGCTATTGCGAGTTTCTGTTTTACTTCTACATCTCCGACAGCACCTTTTAAATATCTGGATTTTAAGCCTTCAACCTCTGGCTTATTTGGATTAAAAATATCATGATAAATAAAAACAGGATTTCCTTCGACTCTTCCTGGATCCGTCGCCCTTATTCGATTTGGGTCTGTATACATGTTTTTCACTTTTTCATTTACAGACTCGACGGTGTCAGATAAATAAATACAATTCCCAATCGATTTGCTCATTTTTGCGTTTCCATCTGTTCCGACCAACCTTCTATTTTCACTCAATAAAACTTCGGGTTCTGGAAAGACATTTCCATAAATAGAATTAAATTTGCGAACAATTTCACGTGCTTGTTCTATATGTGGAACTTGATCTTCACCAACCGGAACAATTTCGCCTTTAACAATAGTAATATCAGCAGCCTGCGAAACCGGATACATTAAAAACCCTAAAGTTAAAGATCCTTTAAACTTATCCGCCTTTTGAGCAATTTCATCTTTTACTGTTGGGTTTCTCTCAAGCCTTGCTATAGAAACAAGATTTGCATAGAAAATAGTAAGTTCTGCAATTTGTGGAATTGCCGATTGCAAATGGAAAGTAACTTTTTGTGGGTCGAGTCCGACTGAAATATTATCAAGCAAAACCTGCAAAGTATTTAATCTTACTTTTTCTGGATTGTCAAAATTATCAGTTAGAGCTTGAACATCAGCAATTAATATATATGAATCGTAATCATCTTGAAACTTCACTCGATTTTCCAAAGAGCCAACATAATGACCTAAATGCAAAGGACCAGTAGGACGATCACCCGTAAGAATTCTTTTCATAAAAACAGTTTATCATGACAAACTCACAATAAGGGTAGCCCTTATTTGGTGGCGGCGGGTAGAATCGAACTACCAACCCCAGCTTTATGAGGGCTGTGCTCTAACCGTTGAGCTACGCCGCCAAACCATGGGAATAGTATACTAGACATATGACAGACAGAAAAGCGAAGAATAGCAGGTTTCCAATAATAATAACTTTAATATTAATTGCTGTTTTAGGAGGAATACTTAGATCAACTTTTAGATTGAATTCAAGCATAAAAAAGATTGATCAGGCGAAAGAAAAAATCGTGGAGCTTGAAGAAACTAACAAAAAGTTGACTGAAAAAATCGAATATGCAAATACCCCAGAGTTTATCGAAAAAGAAGCAACGGAGAGGCTAAATTTAACGCATCCTGGAGAAAAAATAATCATAATGGGAGATCCTAGTACAACCTATGAAAAAAAGGAAAGTCGCAGCGCCAATTCGGCAATAAAATTGCCGAATTGGCGCCTCTGGTTAGCAGAATTCAAATTTTAGCTATAAAACCTGGCTTTTTGTCATTAGAGGTTGTAAAATGAGACACGTAATATCGACGCGGGGTAGTGGAGTAGCAACCACGCGAGGCTCATAATCTCGAGACCCAGGTGCAAATCCTGGCCCCGCAACCAAAAAGTGTCAAATAGTTATTGACACCTTTTTTTGCAAAGATACACTAAGCTTATAGTTGTTTGATCTGCCCAAAGATAATATAACTTATAACCATGACATTACTGTCTTCAGCGAGGGAAAAATTTGTACAGAGTTTGATTTCTAAAGGCAGAGCCAGCGCTACTGTAGTGGCGTATGCAAAAGATATTGAACAGCTTACTGATTTTGCAGTCAGGCAAAATATTTCAAGCGCACATGAACTTAGCAAATCAATAATCGAAAACTTTTTACGAAGTCTATCGGATAGCAGCTATACAAAAAAAACTATCTCAAGAAAAATAAACGCAATAAAAACTTTTTTTAAATTTTTATCCGACGAAAAAATTATTGAGTCTGATCCAGCCAGGTTTATACAACATCCAAAGCTCGAACAAAACGCGCCAAGGATATTAACAAGGATAGAATATCGTGCCTTAAGAGACACGGTTAAAGACGATGTCAGAACTCGTGCAATAATCGAAATATTTTTACAAACAGGTGTAAGAATTTCCGAACTTGCAGCAATTAAGATCGATCACATAAAAATCGGGACAGAAAACAAGGGTACACTTGAAATCCCTGGAACAAAAGCAACTCCAGGAAGAACAATCCCTCTTAACGCAGCAGTAATATCAGCAATACAATGCTTTCAAAAAGAAAGATCATCTTCAAAACTCGAGCATCTTTTCGTAACCAAGACAGGAAACCCGCTTTTAGTTAGAAATATAAGAGCAACAATTGGAAGATATCTTAAGCAAATTCAGCTCGACGACGTCACGGTAAACGATCTAAGACACACATTTGTAGCTGAACACCTCAAGCGAGGCGCAAGCGTCCTTCTCGTTTCTAAAATCGCAGGACACAAAAGATTAACCACAACAGAAAACTATCTAAAATACATAGACCGCAAAGAATCCGGTATTGGAGAACTTGAAGAGCTATAAAATAGGGGTAGCCCCTATTTTAAGAGGGCTACCCTTAAAGTAGAATTGGCGCAAACCTCTGGTTCGGTTTTTCAAATTTCTTAAAATAATCATAAGCTTTTCTATAAGATCCAAATTCCATAACTTGGCAATTTTGTCCAAACCATTTTCCCGACGGTAATCCATCTAATACGTTCATTAAGCAAATGAAAATTCCAAATAAAACTAAGGCTGAATAAATCAAAACCCTGAATTTCCCAATTAAAGCAAATGCCGAATATAAAGCCAAAAATGGAATTGCTGAAATCAAATATCTTGGACCAAATGGTGTTGCGCCAAAACAATCAGGCCAAAATGAATATAATAAGGAAATTAATAAAACATAAGATAACGATAAAATCGCTAAACTTATTTTCGTCTTTTCTTCTCTGATAAATTTCATAAATCCAGGTATAGAAAAAACCAAAAATGGCGATATTAAAAATAGTCCCTTTAATGGAGATAGATATAATCCCCAAATTCCATATAGTGGATTTTGGGTAAACGCATGTTCAGCTCCAATATTTAATGCTTGCTTTTGCTGATATAGAATTTGCTCCGCCATTAAAAAGAAAGATCCGAAATGAATCTTGTTGTATATACCAAGCAACAAGATAGCCAAAATTACAGGAGCAGAAAAAAGGGCTACCCTTTTTATAAAAGATTTTCTTTCACATAAAAGCATTAATCCAACAGATATAGAAAATAATATAGTCGGAAATTCAGTCAAAAAAGCCAACCCAGTTAAAATCCCCGCATATAAAAACCGCGATTCAGACTTTTTGCTAGATATTAAATAATATGCATAAAAAATAAAGAAGGCAGATTGAACATGGTTAAAAAAGCTAACACTATAATTAATCAAAATCGTTCCGAAAAGAAGTCCGATTAAAGTTAAAATTGAAACAGCCGACTTTACCTTATAATTTTGTAATTGCTTGAATAATAAAATTCCTATAAGTGAATAAAAAATAGTGGAAGGTAAACTAAGAGCAAGACTTTCAAGAATCATGGAAACATCACCATTAATCGGCCCAAAAGCTCTTGTATAAATATAACTAAAGACCTGAAGCCCAAAATATGGAACCGCCATAATTACAGCATTTAACGGAGCGTATGCAACATATTTGTCTCCACTCGAGGCAGTAATCACATCAACTCCAGAATTTCCCCAGTATTCATTAACATTAAAATTTCTTGATAGGGCTAAACTTTTCGCTGTATATACATGGCCTACCCCAACAGACATATTAGAACTAAAATCTATGTAGCTATAAGTAAAGAGTAATGAAATGAAAAATCCTACAAAAATTATCAAAGTGGAAAAATCAAAACTTAGTTTTTTCATGTTCTCTTACTGTATTTAAAATAACTCCATCACGTTTTACCTCATACAAAATTTTTCCAGTATAATTTCGTTTCATTTCATTTTCACTATCACAAATAGTATAATTCGCATATTCAGGATAACCGTATGTCATAAAAAACTTTTTCCCTGAATAATAATCCACAGCATAATCTACATTACATGCATATATAAAATCTTTTTGCGTTAAGTCTGTATTATTTACAATCCATTCGGCCGCTTCTTTATAGCTAGCTCCCCAATAATCTAATTCGTACTTACCAGAAGCTCCACGAATTCCTCCAACTAATTCATTAAAGTAAATGTATTCATATGGATGAAGAATAACGAAATTCCAACCAATTGATACAATATTTATCGAAATAAGGATGCTAATAACAACAAAAGCTTTTCTATTCTCAATTACTTTATACAAAACAGTTGTCGAAATAATTACCATAATCGGAATCAAAAATAGGAAATGCCTGATACCGTTATAAACAACAGGTTGCAAAATAAGATATAAGGCGATGTTAACCAAAAAAGCAATGCTAGAGATTGCAAAAAGCTTGTTTTTAAATAGCTTTTTGCCAAAAAAAACTGATGATCCTATTAAAGCTAAAATATAAATTGGCATTGTAATAAAAATCCAAGTGAACAAATAATACCAAGGTCGATCTGCCTTAAATAAAAATTCTCCTGCAAAAAATATTGTGTCATCCCAATTCTGAAAACTTTTCGCATCTAAAAGTAAATGGAAAAAATTAGCAAAAAAGTTTGAACCAAGCCACGGAAATATTGACATAGAAACGAACAAAGAAAAGACAACAATTATAAAAAGCTCAAGTACGAAATCTGCGATTTTAGAAATTGAAAATTTTCGTCCTTCTATAAATTCCACATAAAAAAAGTAAAAAATGTAAACAAAATAAATTGAAAAGCCAACGGTTCGAAATGTTTGAGTTATGCCAAAAATAATTCCTAATGAAATTATTTTTAAATAAGCAGAACCCTTTTGCTTTTGATTCAAAAAAACATATATAAAAAATATGCTAATCAAATAGAAAATCGCAAACGGAACATCTTTATTATTTGTCGGAATATCACCAAACAACCTTGCGCATGAGACTAAAAAAATCACAGGGATGATGGCTTTTGCCAAGGATTTATAGTGCAAATAAAATAACGCATACGTAAAGATAAAAAGCACGGATCCAAATATCAAATTGAGTAAATGTCCCCATTCGTAATATCCTTTGAAATTAAAATAATTTTGAACCAACTGATACGAACGTTGATATTTTGTAACAAGGGGGTGATGGCCATAAACAACATTGATTTTATCGTTGTAATTAAGATTAATTATGGAATCATAAGATGTCGGAGACTTTAAATATCGTGATAGATCTTGGGCTGCACGTCTTTCCGTCCACTCATCGCCTGTAGCACCATAGTCTTTGTATGTTAAAAATGTAAAACAAAAATAAATCGCAAGAAATATCAATAATGGGACGTGTGTTTTGATATAAGACAAATTCAAAGTAAATAAAGTATATCAAAGAGATTCCAGGTGATAAGCTTTTGATATGAAAATGCGGTTTAGTTTTACCACCATCACAATCTTTTCCTTTCTGGTTTTCGTTGCATCTTTTTTGTCTGTTTATCTTACTAAGCTTAACAATCTAACGCTTCAAAGCGAATATTTTTTAGCAATTGCAACAGTTCCATTTTCTATAGTTAAAGAAGGCAATTTAGATTTGAATGAATATTATGGCACTTTGTCGTCCGCCTACCCTCAACCAGATGACGCGACTCAAACTCCCTATTACCTAAAGCAAGTTGGTGAAAAATATTATTCAAGTTATCCAATGTTCGCGGGTTTTTTAGCAACGCCTTTTTATATAATTCCATCTTTATTAAATTTGGATATTTCAATTGAAACAATTCGTGTCATGAGCAGACTTTCGGCATCTGCAATGACAGCGCTTTCAGTTGGATTTTTCTTTTTGCTTTTACAAAAGCGCTTAAAATCAAATAAACAAATTTTGCTATTAACTATTATTTATGCATTTGCAACAAATACTTTTAGTACTTCAAGTCAAGGCCTGTGGCAACAAACTTCAAGCCAACTTTTATTTACAGCAGGAATTTTGCTTTTGGATTATAAAAAATATGGCCTTGCCGGACTCGTTTTCGGATTTTCATATATGGCAAGACCAACAAATGTTATATCGATTGCAGTTTTTGGCTTATACATATTATGGCTACACAGAAAAAAATTTAATGAACTTTTAATGAACGGTTTCAGATATGGATTTATGGCGATAATCCCGTTTATTTTCGATGCGACTTTAAATAGATATTTATTTGGTTCGCTTTTAAACATCGAATACGGCGACAGGTTCGGAGATTTTTATGAAAAATTAATTGTTGGTACAACAGGCCTTTGGATTTCCCCAAGCAAAGGCGTTTTAATAGTTTCCCCTATTTTAATTTTTATTTTCTACGGAATTTATAAATATGTTAAAAACTGGAAAGAAAATCCTTTTGAAATTGCCATAATCTCGATAATTATTTTTCACACGCTTGTTCTTGGAAAATGGTACGCATAGTACGGTGGATATGCTTGGGGATACAGAATGATGACTGAAATGATTCCTTATATGGTTTTACTTTTAATTCCGTTCATTACTTCGAAATATTTTGTTAAAAAACCGTTTAATATTATTTTCTGGACGCTTTTTGCCTTTAGCATTTTTACTCAATTACTTGGAATTTTAATGTTTGATGGAAACTGGCACACTTTATACGACGGAAAACCTGGATGGCTTTGGAGCATAAAAAACAGTCAAATAGTTTTCGCTATAGAAAGAATTCTATTTAAGCTGGGTATCGGAAATTCGCCGTATGAAATTTAATGTAAAATATTCGAATGGAAGAAATTAAATTAGTAGGATGGCAATCTTGGACTGATTGCACAAATCCAAAAACATTATTTTCAAGAATAAGATATTTCTCCCCTTTTGGAAAGTTTGCAAAAACCGCAACAATTAATAAGCAACAAAAGCAAAAACTACTTCGCGGCTGGTCATCTTGGCCATACTTCGGGAGAAACATCACTCAAAAGCCAATCATTGAAATTGCTGAATGGATAAAACAAAATAAAAAGTTAATTCCTCCTTTAAAAAGATTATAAATGAATGGAAATATGAACTGCTAAAACTCGACTTTTTATATGCGGGACACTACAATACAAAATATAAATCCAACGAAGCGCCAGATAACCTTTTATCTACACTTTTAAAGGATATAAAAGCAATCGGAAACGTAAAAATAATTGCTTGTGGTTGTCCACTTTCGCCAGCTGTAGGAATTGTTGACGCAATGAGGATTAGCGAAGATATAGTACTTCCAGAACTAAAAAGCATTTTCCCTTTAAACAACTTTTTACACACAAAAAGATTAAGCCAACTAGCTAATAATTTAAAGGTAAGGCTTAATACAAAAAAAGCGTGGAAACAAATAGAAGATAGATAATTACAAAATAATATCGGTAAAAAAGTTGCAATCTTGCCCTCTGCGAGAATTATCCCAAGTAACATTTTTAGAGAACCGGTAACTGCAACAAAAAATATGGCCACAAGAAGAGAGAATTTCTTCAAATATTTTGAATACAGGAAATTTATTAAAACAAGTACGGCAACAGTTAAAAAAGTCTTTGGAAAATAAAAATACACTCCAATTACACCTAATAAAATACTACTAATCAAAAAATATAAATATTTATAATAACTTTCTTTTCCTAAATCAGGATGATCTTCTATCCAATTAAAAACATACAAAGCTCCGTATATAAAAAAGCAAATAAAATATTAGTAAATCAATAAGTGCTGTGATAGAGATGCTTTTTGAAACTATTAAGTAGCCAAAAACAACAAAGAGAAAATTAAAAGTTTTATATAACCTTGCATATCTGAGATATTGATATAAATCCTGGATTATCATCACATTCAGTATAAAATAAATCTAATGAAAAAGATCACACTTCTTTTCGATATTGATGACACACTCGTACACGAAAATATAAATTGTTTCAAAAAGACCAAGATCACAGGTGCGTTAGAAGGACTCTCTAGTGATTACAAGCTCGGACTATTTTCTCAAGGATTTTGTAATATTCAAATATTAAAGCTTAAAGTGGCGAACTTGTACCACTTCTTCTCTAAAGACATAATTTTTATATCACATAATAAACTTAAAAAGCTAAACGATATTTTCTTCGCGCATCCAAATATAATAATTATTGATAATTCCAAGGCCGTTCAAAAGATAGCAAATAAGCTTAATATCAAATTCGTCTTAGTTTCATCAAGAACCACAAAAGACGAACTAGTCAAACAAATAAACGAAATATCTAAATATCCTTAATCAACATCAAATTCAACTTTGTCTGATTTTGTAGAGGCTCCATACTGGTCGTAAGCAATTGCATATGTGTCATGTGATCCGCCATCTGGTTGCCACATATAGTAATATAAATCATCCACGTTCATAGTTTCAGATTCGAAACATATAACGCTTTCATCTAGGTCTTCAGAAGTTCTTACATCATAAAATTTTGACTCACCAACAAAGATATGAACAAATCCTTGAGATATCCCACAACTTTCTGACTCTTTTGACCATTCTTTGCTTTTTCTATAAATATATTTAATATCACCATCATCAACTTCATCTTGAATATCGTTTCCAATTTGTTCCGTTATATCAACAATATCCTCTGGATCATCTAGTAATGTTTTTGATTTTCCACCAATGTTACGTGGCAAAACTGTTGCTTTTTTATCACCATCAACATAAATTTCAACCTTAGAAATATATCCATCAGAATCTTTTGCACGAGCAGAAATACTTACTCCTTTATCAGAATCATGGTTCCAGTCAGCAAGTCCATAAGAAAGTATATTAACCTCTGGCTTTTTATTATTTGAAGGCGCTGTTTTAGTTGTTTCGGTTTCTACGGTTTCTACTTTTTTTCCCTCTTTTTCAATAACCGCAGGAGGTTTTTGAGGAATAACTTTTGGCACATCTGGACTAATTCCTGTCGAATCAGGCTCTGGAGCAGACGCAGGAACTGGAGTATTTGAGACTTCAACTTCAGGAACGCTTGCAACTAATTCAATATCCACATCTTTTTTATCAAAAAACATAAAATAAGCCGCTGCACCTGCCGATGAAAAAATTAAAAGAAAAATAACAACAAACAAAACTATTTTTAAATTACTTGGCATGACAAAATACTAACATAGAAAAGATTGAAAACGTTATATAATCAACATTATGAAAAACGCCGTTTTGATATTAGCCGCAGGAAAAGGAAATCGAATGAAAGTTGAAATTCCAAAAGTTTTAGTAACTTTGCACGGAAAACCCTTAATAAAATATTTACTAGATACTATCGATTCTATTTTTCAAAAATCGGACATACATGTCGTTGTTGGGTATAAAAAGGATGAAGTAAAATCGGCCCTTTTAAACGAATATAATTTCATCGAACAAACCGAACAACTTGGAACCGGGCATGCAGTAATGTGTGCAAAAGAATCTTCAATTAATAAATTTGATAATATTTTGGTTTTATATGGAGATATGCCGTTTATTTCAAAACAAACAATTAATGAAATTTTAATTAAACATTCAGAAAAGATGGCCGACCTTACAATGGCTACAATTTCTGTTGATAATTTTAATTCATGGCAATCATGTTTTTATGATTTTGGAAGAATTGTTCGTGATAAAAATAATAATCCAATAAAAATAGTAGAAAAAAAAGACGCAACCGAAGAAGAACTAAAAATAAAAGAAGTAAATCCTTCATATTTTTGTTTTAAGTCAGAATGGCTCTGGGAAAAAATTACAGAAATTAGACAAAACAACTCACAAAAAGAATACTACCTAACGGATCTTTTATCACTTG
>PFSJ01000031.1 GCA_002789015.1 candidate division WWE3 bacterium CG_4_9_14_0_2_um_filter_35_11
AGTCACATTAAGCACAGATGGAGAATTTACAATTAAATATTTCTCAACTGATAATGCAGGAAATAGCGAAACTGTTAAGACCGCTTCAAATATAGTAAAAATTGATACGACCAACCCGACTGGAACTTTGGTAATTAATTCTGGTGATACACATACGAGTAATAAAACAGTCACTCTTACCATTACGGGTAGCGATACTTTAAGTGGCGTTTCTGAAATGGCGTTTAGCAATGATGATAGTACGTATAGTAGCTGGGAATCTTTTTCAACTATAAAATCTTGGGATTTAGAAAATTCAGGCGGAACAAAAACGGTGTATATGAAACTTAAGGATTTGGCTGGCAACGAAACTCCATCTTTTATAGCATCTGATTCCATAATTCTTGATTCGATTTTGCCAACTTCAATAATTACAGTTCCAGGTAACGAGGGGGACAACACATTAATTTATACTAATGTTTGGAACGGCATAATTTCCGGAACAGCAAGCGATGATCTTTCGGTATCAAATGTACAAATTTCAATCCAAAGGGACAGCGATGAATTTTACTTTAACGGATCAACTTGGATATTAAGTGGTAGCGAAGTTTTAATTGATACTATTAGCACAGACTCATATGCAACTTGGACATACGATATTAGTCCAGACCCAGCTGGGGACGAGACATATACAATAATTTCACATGCAACAGACGTTGCTGGGAATTTCGAAAGTAGCTATAAACTTACCGTTATCTACGACATAACTATTCCTCAAGTTAGTTTGTCTATAAATCCAACAGACCCAGACGGAGACAATGGAATTTATGATTCAAAGCCGAAAATAAAACTATCGGCAAGTGATAATTATGATATCGACTATATTGAATATCAAATAAACTCAACCTCTGGAACTTGGAAAAAATACACATCTGAAGTGAAAATTGATGACGATACCAAAAAATTTTACTATCGAAGTGTAGATAAAGCTGGAAACAAAAGTAACGTAGGTTTAAAAAACGTAAAAGTAGACACAAAAGCACCCGATGGAGTTGAAAATGTTAACGCAGATTACAATTCTGATCTTGACGAAGCTAGAGTAAGTTGGGAAACAAACGATAGTGATATATATACTGTCAAAATATATAGAAGTGAAGACAGCAATGTTGAACAAAATTCCTCTAATTTCTTAAAAGAAGTTGATAAAAATGAAGATCATATTACAGATGACAATGTGGACAGAGGAAACACCTACTATTACTTATTAGTTACATATGACGAAGCTGGAAACGAAGGAGGCAGTGTAAAAGTGTCAATTACGATTCCAGAGAATGCTAATGAAAATCCAGTAATAACGACAGAAAGAATTCTAGCACCTCAAACAGCTGGATCTAGTACAAATAACAATAACAATTCTGGTGAAATAACAGGTCAAGTAGAGGGAGCGAATACAGAAAATAATCCGACAGATAATCAGGATGGCAGTAAAGTGCTTGGTACAGAAGATGAAAACCAAGACCAAAACACCACCACCCAAAGAAGCTATTGGTGGTGGTTATTACTACTTTTGCCATTTCTCTTTTGGATAATTTGGCTATTTATAAATAGAGAAAGAAAATAAAGGAAGTCTTATTTTTTAGTGATAAATCTAATCCCGCTAACAAAAAGTAATATCGAAATTATTGTGAGTGTGCCTGTTGTCCATAGACCTGCAGTTGTATATATTGCTTGATCCGTAAAGTACATGAAAAAGGTGATTGCTGCAAAAACGAATGTCAGGGAAACCGATAATATAGAAAACGCAATGAACAACGCCCCAAATGTAATCCTTTTAACTGCTTGCTTGATGGGATCATATTTACCTAGCACGACTGCTAGCATATAAGCTAAGATAGCTTTCGGGATTTTCATTTATTTTTTAGATGAAGATTTGGTTAATAGCAATCCCATTAAAACACCTATTGCTATTGAATATACTGCAAGATGCCATGGATGTTCCCCTACATATTCATCTGTTTGTTTTTCTACGTCGATTGCTTTGTTTTGAACATCTTGTTTCATCTCGTTTGCTCTGTCAGAAAACCTTTTAAGGTATTCGTCTAATGTATCACGCACAACACCAACCTCATCTGAGCCTAATTCTTCTACTTCATTTAAAATTTCAGAAAGTCTAGACTTTAATTCTGAAGCGTCGTTGTTTTTTCTTGCCATGTTATTCTTTCAATCGATTAATATCTTAAAGGATAATAATTAAAACTATAGGTACAATGTATCGTGTTAAGAACTTACAACATACAACATACATACAAATGTCAAATAAAGCAAACTTGACTGGTCAGTAATTCAGGATTTGTCTTGGGGTGGCTGGTTGATGGAAGTTAAAGATGTAATCAAGGAATCGTATGTTACTGTTTCTCGTTAGCAAGCATTAAGTTCTAAACAGTAAACTATTATTATATTTCTATAATATGTGTTTTACTGCATAAAACAGAAATGAAATACTTGAATATCAAACAATAAAAATTATGACTAGTAAAAATATCAAGGATAAAAACATTATTGCTGACATGCTTCAAGGCATGATTGATAAAGATCAAAAAGCCATAAATAAGAAACCAGTCGATAAAGAAGAAGTAAAGCAAATAATGATTGCTAATCGTAAAACAGTTAGAAGCATTGTAAAAGAACATGGATTGATTAGTTTTAGTAAATTCGGAGAGAAAGCATCTTTTAATGCGTGGCTTTTAATTCAGCACTTTCCTAAAACAAGTATAAGGTTTATGGAAAAATATCTTGATATGATGGAAAAAGCTAAAGGTGATGTAAATCCAAGGAATGTGGCGTATTTACAGGATAGAGTGAATGTGTATAAAGGAAAACCGCTAATGTGAATATAAATCGCGAACTCTAGGAGAAAAAATTTATATATAACATAAAAATCCAAACTCAGAGGTTAATTTGCTATGTAGTTTTAATTATGGAAGTCTAGGCTCTTAATGTCTTTGAAGGTTTAATATCAATGTGGTTGGCGTAATTCAATACTTCACTCATCCAAGATTCTAAATTTATGTCTCGTGATATGTTTTCGTATATCTGCTTTAAATCGGGATCAGTTACCATTTTTTCGTACCATTTGGAATATACAACGGTCAAGTCATCTTTTAATAAGGATAAAACTGAAAAATAATCTAAAACTTCTGCATATATATACAGAAACCTTAATTTGGAGTCTCTTTTCACTGCAATTTCTAGCTTTCTAAGTAAATAACTAATTTTAATTGAGAATGTCTCTATAAATAATCTCTTGTCCTTATCTTTTATAATCGCCTGATTCTGAATTTCTTTAATTCTATTTGTTGGGTCAAAGATAATCTGAGCCTTTTGAAGATTATAAACTGCTCGCAAACTCTCAACAGAGTATTCTTTGATATTTTTTATTTTCTCTAACTTTTCAAGACCAATTCGATGAGCAATATTTACCAACTGGTTGTCTATTTTGAAAAGATCAAATCCAGTATCTATTTTTGTAACATTTTTTATTTCGTGGATAATCGCTTTTTCATTTTTTAAAACCTTGATCCTACTATTGATATCAGGAAGATTTTTTTCCCAAAATACAATAAAGTCCCTGTCAGAAAACTCATCGGCATAGCCCAATACATAGGATCCTTGTTCGTAGGCTCCTAAACATGATAATTCACTGTCCATACTAATTTTATCAAGTATTGAATTGATTATGTTTATAAATTTATTCACTATGACCAATTATACCCCTTCTACTTGGATGTTTGTTGATAAACGTTTTTGATCTAATATCTTGGGGTGGTCTATGGGAATTGAACCCATAACCTCCAACTCCACAGGTTGGCGCTCTAACCAATTGAGCTAAGACCACCACGTCTGTCGATATTATAACAACTACTTAGTGCTTTCGCACTTAGTTAGTGAAATGCCTGCGTCATTTTAAGAAAGAAGGAATTTTATCTAATTGCTATATATTTTTTGTTTCTAGATTTGTAATTCTTAGTTCGTGTGCTTCGATTTTTCCGCTATGTCTATCATATAAAGATTTCATAGAAACAGTCTCCGTTTCTATTTTTAGGTACATTGAAACGATATCATCTTTGAATTGCATTATATTGTCTGTTAACTTATCGAATCTTAGTCCAAGTCGATTTTCTAGATCATACAGGTCGTTTTTTGTTGCATATAAGACAAGTTCTCTTTTAAGATCTAACTTTGTGGGGTAATTCTTTAATTCTGACTTTATTTGTTTTTTCAACGTTTTCTCAAAATATTTCTTTGTTGGGTAATTTTTTAGTGTTGTCTCAAAATATTCTTTCGTTAATGGAATCTGTTTGGTTATTTTTGTTACTTTAGTTTTTATAATCATAGTTTCTAAATTAAACCGCGAAAGCTAGATATCTGCAACCACGTAAGATTAAACGAATTCTAAATAAAATATGAAATCGGCTTGAGGAGTATTTAATACCAACATAAACATTTTTAATGAGTTGCTTGCTATCTGTTAGGAGATCTCCAACCCTGGGATTCTGTCGAGCGAGTCGATGTCTTTGATGTAAAGGTTATTTTTCGCATAGAAGTTTGCGGCGATTGCAATCATTGATGCATTATCAGTGCAAAGCCACATCGGGATAGGGTATACAAGTTTTGTTTTTGAAATATCGCAAAGCTTTTCTAGTTTATTGCGAAGAGCTTGATTTGCTATTACTCCGCCTCCAATTACTAGCATCTTAGGACTATATTGTGAAATAGCTTTGCGAAGTTTCATTAGTAGGGATTCAAGGGCGGCTTCCTGAAAGGAAGCCGCCAGATCTGAAATTTCCTTTTCACTTAAATTCATTGACGCGTCATTCATTCTAAATTCCTTCTTATCAGGTTTTGATTCATAAACATTTTGAAGTTTTTTAATTTGATACAAAACTGCAGTTTTTAAGCCAGAAAAGCTCCAATTTAAATCACCAGAATTTGCCATTGGCCTTGGAAAATCATATGCATTCAAATCTCCATCTTTGGCTAAAGTCTCTAGTTTATATCCAGCAGGAAATCCAAGCCCAATCATGCGGCCTACTTTGTCATATGCTTCACCAACTGCGTCATCTATTGTCCCCCCAAGTCTTTTAAACTCCATATGGTTTTCCATAAAATACAAATCAGTATGTCCGCCAGATATGGTTAATGCCAAAAGCGGAAATTTAATATCGGATATTGATATTCCAGAATATGATTTCCCAGATTCATCTTGTGCAAGACTTGAATAAATATGGCCGATCATATGATTTACGCCAATTAGTTTTTTATTATATTTTTTTGATAGCTCCTTTGCTTTTTCAATTCCTGCTTCAAGTGCAATTGCTAATCCTGGTCCATATGTAACTGCGATTGCATCGATATCCTCGATACTTAATTTGGAGACTTTTAATGCTTCTGCAATTACAGGATCTAAAAACTCCTTATGCTGTCTTTTTGCCTCTGTGGGAATAACTCCTCCAAAATCATTGTGAGTTTTAAACTTTGACCACGAAACGTTTGCAAGTATTCTTAAATCTTCAGATATTGCTACTGAAGTATCATCACAACTTGTATCTATAGCTAAAATCTTCATATTGAAAACCTCCTAGTATCTTCATCAATATATTCGAGATTGACCCACGTAATTTGCACGGATTTTATCTTTTCAAGAGATTTAATATATTTGGGGAATTTGTCAGCCCATTCAATAACTATGACATTTCGTGCGTTCACCAAATTTCTAAGGCCAATTTCATCTAGTTCGAAGTTGTGGTCGAGCCTATATAAATCCAGATGGTGTAAGGTTTTCTTGATATCGGATGTTAAATATTCGCGGTGAATAATAAAAGTTGGAGAAATGACGTTCTGATTGACTCCAAGATACTTTGCGATTTCTTTTGTGAAAGTTGTTTTTCCAGAACCCAAATCTCCAACTAGGGCGATTACATTCGGTCCATCATCATATTTCAGGATTTTTTGGATTATTGTCTGGTATTGTTTAATATCCGATATTAAAAAGTTCATATATATTTTGTGCCTTTTAATTTATCCGGCAATAAATCTTCTTTTGTGTACTTTTCATAACCCTTACCATATCCGATTTCTTCCATGAATTTTGTCGGAGTATTTCTTAGATTCATTGGGATAGGAAGGTTTCCGTGATCTTTAACATCTTTCATGGCTTTAAAAAATCCATCACATGCACTTCGGTTTTTCGGGGCCTTTGCCAAAAGCACCGTTCCGTGAGCCAAATTTATCTGGCACTCCGGAAGGCCAATTGTTTCCACCGCCCGAAAAACCTCGTTAGCATAAATCAAAGCAGAAGGTTGCGCAATTCCAATATCTTCCGATGCAAAAATTACCATTCTTCGGGCAATAAACTTTGGATCTTCGCCGGAATCAATCATGCGCGCCAGGTAATACAGCGCCGCATCGGCGCTGCTGGCGCGCATGCTCTTTATATATGCACTTATCGTGTTATAGTGTTCTTCGCCTTTTTTGTCGTATCTAAGATATTTGTTTTGCAAAGATTCCTTTAAAGTCTCAACAGTAATCTTTTTATAAATGTTCAAGGTATTTTCAATCATTGTGATTGCTTGTCTTGCGTCGCCGTTTGCCATTTGTATTAACCAGTCCTTTGCTTTTTGATCAAGATCTGCACCAGTCCTATTTATGATTTCCGACATATCTTCGTTTTTAAGCTCCTCGATAATAAAAACTCTGCATCTTGATAAAAGTGCAGGAATAACTTCAAAGCTTGGATTTTCAGTTGTTGCACCAATTAATGTTAATTTTCCTGTCTCGACATACGGAAGCAGAAAATCCTGTTGAGCTTTATTAAACCTGTGAATTTCATCGAGGAGTAAAATCGTTGGTTTATTAGATTTTTCGTGAAGTTTCAAAATACTTTTAATTTCATCTTTTTTTGCAGAAACAGCGGAAAGCTCATGATAATTGGAATCAATAGAATTTGCGTAAATACGGGCCAAAGTCGTTTTTCCGACGCCCGGAGGTCCCCACAATAAAAAAGAAAACAAATGGCTAGACTCAATTGCAATTTTCAAAGGCTTATTATCTCCAACCAAATGTTTTTGCCCTACATAATCAGAAAGACTAAGCGGACGAATTTGAGATGCCAAAGGTTCCATAAAGAGATTATAGCAATATTTATATGGAGTAATCTTCTTGTGGAATTTGATCTTGCGATTCTAACATTGAAATAAAATCAAATGCACCGTTCATATTCGTAAAGCTAAAATTAAGTATTCTTTTTGTCGAATCTAATCCGTATTTTCGTTCAAGAGTTTGTGTAATTCTTTTTCCGATTGTCTTTGATTCTTCGTTTAGTGAAACATACACTCTCAATAATTCATCTGAAGAAAATTCACCCATTAACAGCATTTTTTCTATGAATGCAACGCCAGTAGAATATGCGGTTTGCGAAGATTTTCCCGGCCTAGATTGTAGATTTATTAATATAGATGTGAACTCAACAAGTGCCTCTTCAAGCTCGTCGTTAAATTGTGTTCCTATCCGTAGATCATGTAATAGTTCATGTATTAATACTGATTGTACTTGTTCAATAATTTGGGCTTTATATTCTTCAGGCCATCGGTTTCTGCCAAAATTGGTGGACAAATGATTTGTTACCGTTCCTCTTTCTTTAATTACAATTAAGCTTTTTTTTGATGTATTTATATATTTTGTAGGACCAAGCGGACCGTCTTTTGGCTCTATATCTGGTGTATGAGTACCAATGTGATATCCACTCTTATTTAATAAATCCGAATGTGGTGTTTCATCTGAAACTTTTATAAGATTAAATGCTACATCTGACAAAATAAATATAGAAAGAAGTGAGCTTTTAAAGTCATATTCGTCAATTTTTTCTAGATCAAGGTTTGGACATGTTGCCAAAATCCTTTCATTTGGAATATATTTCGAAATAAATTGAAGAGTTTCAATAAATGCTGATTTAATGACGTTTTCTTGCTCATCTCTTGATAATATACGCTCACCTACATCTTGAGCGTAACTTAAGTCTTCGTGTTCAGTTTCTAAGTTATATAGCCGATAATATGTAGTTCCGCCTGATGTATCAGGTCCTTTAAAATCTTGGTCTGACATTTGGATTAGTTCATTTCTGTCAACATCTCCGCACTTCGCAGCTATGAAGGATTTAATGCCTTGCTTTGAATCTGGATATGGTACTTCGATATCTCCTAATAGTGCCAATTCATTGAGATGAAAAGGATTTTGGTCATTTGACATGCGGATAGTGATATATTAAAGCAGGATCGATGTAAACCTATAGCGCGAATTATCAACTAATCTTTATTTTCTTATTTTTGATTAGTATTAAAAGTGCAGTAAGAATAATCAAAGCAATAAACATCACTAAAACAGGATGCTCAACAGAAAAAAAGAACAAATAAGAAATCAAGAATATTGGAACCCAAAAAAATGATGCCACTAACTTTTTGGAATATTTATAAAATGAGTGTCCTCCAAGATAAAATAAAAATAAAGGTAGGTTGATTAATATCAGGGGAACAGTAAAGTCATTACCATGTCCCATCGCGATTAGAACGCCAATTCCAGCTCCAACATAGATAAAAATAATTGAAATTATAATGGTTGGAATAAAAATCAAAATCCAACGTTTTAGCATGCACAAATAGTAACACAGACACTAGCTATGTTTATTAAGATCCGTCAGCCTCGAGAATATGAGCTATTTGGTGAAGATAAGCATCTTTCATGCTCGTATCATTTTGGGCTAAGACCTTTTCTCGCAAGATCTCCTGCTACTTTTATAATTTGTTCATATGTTTCTAGTTTTTCTTCAACATCGCCTAACTGTCTTATTAGATTACAGGTGGAGTTTTCTAAATCTTCTATTTTTCGTATCCTTTCAAATAAATTTGTGGAAATTGTAGCATGCGAAGGCAGTAGCAACGAATACGCTCATTGAGTTTTATATCTAACTTTATTCCAAATAAACGGTAAAACAGGAATCATAATCGAAAAAAGCCCTTTTGCATTCGCAATTATAGCAAAGCAAAGATATCAAGACTTAAATATGCTAAATTATGTTTACCATGAAACACATTAATCCACTTACCGCTGGAATTCTACAAGCCTTGGGAGTTGTGTTATATATATTTATTCTCGTATCCTTAATATTTCCGCTTTCTCAAAACTTTGTTGTTCCAACATATGGCGGAGTAAATTTTGCATCATTTTTTGTTCTACTTTTTTTTTCATCATCTGTGCTTACTTGTGGAGTAATTACATTTGCGTATCCATTTCAATTAGTGTTAAAGAAAAATGTTAAAGATGCTGTTGCGGTGATTATTTCAATGGGCATCACTCTTGTCTTGTTTTTAGCAATTATTTCGCTAATAGTTTTTTTCACTGGCAAAACTACACTGCAACAAGTTGCAAACTTACAATCAACACATTCCGAAGATTTTTATAGACAAAAGGCTACAGAAGCAAAACAAAGATTAGAAGATAAAAAAATGATGTACGAAAATAATAAAAACGAGGTATCTCCAGATGTCAAAACCATAAACATAGAGCCACAAATCTCCCCATACTCAATTGACATAAATACAGGAGAAAAGACATTGATAGAGCCGTAAATTAAAAAACAGGTGAAAGTAACTTGGCTGGCAACTGTGGACGAAGTCAGAACCTATTTTATGAATCAAGAAAACTTAATTCCAGTTTCTGTCCCGGCTTTAATTCATGCCAAAGTTTAACACCTTTCCACCTGGTAAAGTTATATATCTAGTTGGAGTTATATCCGATAGAACTAAAAAATCGTTGGAAATCTTCCCCTTCTGCGACTTGACGGCAACGACCATTATTCCATTTAAAAACTTCGAACATTTCATCATCACTAGATGCACCAGTTGCAAATAGTCTGTAGTTTCCTTTTATCCCCCATTCAACGCCTTCAAAGCAAAGTTTAGTTAGATTGCTTGTATCTTTGAATGCAAAGTCTTGTATGAACAACTTACCATTCGGTTTTAATAATTTACGTGCATTTTGAATAACTTTAACCTGAAGCTCTGATTGTAGTTGGTAAAGCATTGTATTTATTGATACAAAATCATAATTAGCCTCTGATAGTTCATTTCCAATTGGTAATATGAGTAGGTCACCTTGGTAAAACCTGACTGCTTTGTCTATTGATAATCTTTTTTCTAATGCTAAAACTTCTTGAAATCCTCCACTCTCAAGCTCGGTAGGATAAAGGCCACATGAATGTCTCCAATTAATAGCGTCTAGGTTATAGGGATCTTCTCTGTCAATAGCAAGACCTTCTTCTAATAAAAATGGATCAGATAATAAGCGATTCAGAGTATGGTTGTGAGTATTATCGTTGATTGGTTTAAATTGTTCTCCTATGCTCATTCCTGGTAATCCATAATTCCCACCACAACCTAAATCCACGGCTCTCGTAGGTTTCCCTCTGGTTATTGCTGCCATTAAAGCTCTTTCACCCGCATAGCGCTGATAAACTGTTGTAGTAGTGTCTTTAGTTAGTAAGGTCTCTCTTACAGTTTCGAACATTTCTTCATCATTTACCAAATCCATCAATAACTGTATCCATTTTTGAGAGGTTGTATATCTATTTGGATATCCAGGTTCTTTCATAAACTTTGCTTGTACTGCTCTAAATAATAGGTTAGTGTGGTGTTCGGGAGTCATTGGTCTAATTTCGTATACTTGTTGTAAAAGATCGACAATCCGATTATTTCCCCCTCTTGTTAATGCTGATATTGCGGAGTAAAAATCTCCGATATAGTGATCACCACCCGGTGGTCTGATAGCCTGCTGTTCTATGATTTCTAGTATGGGTGTAGCTCCATTTAATGAATAATGCGTAGGTTCATCCAATAGAAATGAGCTGTTTATGGAGTCAGCTGAAATAAGTGAATTTTCAATAAGCATATTGATTAACTAATAATCATTCAATTAATATAAACTCTTGAGCCAAAAGCATTATAACATGGTACGGCCCATAGTAATGGTAATCACACCAAGAAAACTGCTAATTTAATTAAAACCCACCGCTAAGTCTTTGTAAGCTACTCATCTTTATTCTATAATCTTTATAGATAAAGCTTAAAAACACAATGATATGTCAGTAAAAGTGGAAATTTCAAAAAGAACTTAAAGGTGGTGAATTAAAATTATGATTACACTCGAAAAAGCAAGAAAGATGATTGAAGCTTCAGAAGCAAAAGCAAAAGAATTGGGCGTTACTGTTACAACCTACATTGTAGACAACAAGGGATTGCTAATTGCGGCTAGCCGTATGGATGGGGCATTATCTGTTAGCCCGTTATTCGCATGGCCTAAAGCTTATACTTCAGGGACAATCGGACTTCCAACAGCAGGCATTGCTCAATATGCAGAACCAGGAAAACCGTACTATGGTGTTTCAGACCTATCCGCTGGAGCATTTACAACAATTGCAGGCGGTTTACCTATTATGGAAAACGGAAATTTAGTAGGAGGTGTAGGCGTTGGTGGCTCACACGACGTAAGCCAAGACGTTGCTTGTGCTAAAGCCGCCTTAAAAGCTTTGTAAGCCTAAGCTAGACATTAAGATTGTCTAGCATTTTTAGATAAGTTATACTCAGTTACTTGAGAGTAGTGTTAAGTTTTCCCATTATAGATAGGAGTGCTGATTGTGGATCAAAATTCTACACAAGAACCAAACAATTTCATACCTGCGGATAGTATAGGCGAGTTTCCTGGCTACTTAGAGTTTGATATGGTCAAGGATGATGTTTCTATTGAATTTGTAGTAAGGCAAGTAGTGATAGAAGGTAAACCTGTTGCAGTGTGTATGGGTGAGGTTTATGCCCTAATTGCTGATGCTCGTAACACAGATGCAATTCATCTTACTAAAGAGGTTAAGCATCGACCTAAAGAAAAGCCATTCGCGGTTCTAATGGATGCAGAATCCATGTGTGCAGTTGCAGATTTGAATAAGATTCATCCAGATCTTCACAAATTCTTTAAGAATCCGGAATTAATTAATAATCTGTTTGGGAATAAAGGTTTTCTAAGGTTTCCAGTAAAGCAGGATGTAGGACTAGACGCAACAATGATCGGCCCAGGACATAAATTACAAGCTTTTACCTTTTATGGAGATGAAGTTGCTTATAAATTTGAGAAAACTCTTCGTGGAAGATTAAAAGATAAACATCCAGATGGAAGAGGAGAAATACTGATTACAAGCTACAACATAAGTGGAAAGCCTAGTATTACTAAGCGAGAAGATGCTAACAACCTTTCTGCAACAAGTAATCTATTTGTCCAAGTAAATAGGGAGACAAGCAGTGGTGGTGGATCTTACAGCATCTATGATTTCAACCTTGAAGGAATTAGAAAAGTCAGACATGGGAGCGGTGCAGACATGATTGATAAAACCCTTGAGTCAGTTTAATTGAACTTTTATCTATATATCGGCTGTATTTATGATAGCATCAACATATGTCAGGCAATGAACAAATAGCATTAGAGGTAAAGACACTAGAATCACTTTGGAAGCTAGAAAAGACTATCCTCAATACTTTAGATTACACAGAGGTTATACAAAAAGTTGTAGACAGCATTCTCACGGAACTTAACTATTTAGAACGTGGATATAAGGTTGTAGTTTTGGTTTTACTGGATCAAGAAAAACAAGTCTTAAGAAGAACAGCATTGTCACAAACTGAAGAAGCAAAAAAAACCCGTGAAGTCTCTAATCTTCGTTTCGAAGATATAGCAACACCAATGACTGCAACAAGAAACCTCTGTGTTAAAGCGATCATTGATAACAAACCTCAAATCACTACATACTTTCCTGATATCCTAACACCTCCGGTTACTCCAGGGAATGCTTTAGAATCTCAAAGAAATGCAGGAATAAAAGCCAGTATGGTCTACCCTTTAAATGTAAGTGAAAAGCCAATCGGCGTAATGATATTTTCAATGACAAAAAGAGAAGATGAAGTTGCTGATGAAGAGAAATTATTATTACAGCATTTTACAGATCTAGTGGCTTTGGCGGTTAAAAATTCCAAGCTTTATTCTGATTTACAAGAGCAAAAGTTACAACTAGTTCAAACTAATAAAACCCTAATCCAATCAAATAAAATTAAAGATGATTTTATATCTGTTGCTTCACACGAGCTGAGAACTCCAATGAGTATTATTAAAAGCAATTTATGGATGCTTATAAATCCTAAAACAGGCGATTTGAATGAGAATCAGAAAAATTATATAAATAGGTCCAGCCAAGCTACTGAAAGAATGCTTAAGTTAGTAAATGAGATGTTAGACATATCAAAGATTGAAAGTGGTAAAAAGTTAGAATTGAAAAAAGAGGAGATAAAAATTTGTAATTTGATAGACGAAATACTCGCAGATTTTAAACTAACCGTTGACCAGAAAGGTCTTAAACTTAATCTAAGTTTATGCGATGTCAACGATGTTGTATATGGCGATATTGATAAACTTCGTGAGATTATTACTAATTTAGTCGGAAACTCGATTAAGTATACTGATAGCGGAGAGGTTTCTGTCAAAGTAGAAAACATAGATCATAAATATATAAAAATCTCTATATCTGATACTGGAAAAGGTATTGAGAAGGATAACTTGAAAAAGCTTTTCCGCAAATTTGAAAGATTAGAAAACTCGTTTCAGGAAGTTGCAGAAGCAGGAGGCACGGGCCTTGGCCTATACATAGTTAAGCTTTTAGTAGAAGCTATGGGTGGTGAAGTTGGCGCAAGCTCTGAAGGTCTCGGTAAAGGTAGTACATTTTGGTTCACATTGCCACTAATCAGAAAACCAAACAACAGCATCTCAAAAATTATAGATTAAACTCTATTCTTCAAAAATAAATCATATGCAGCCGAATACCATATGTTGAACTGCTCAAGAAGCATTGCAGCATCTGGGATATCGACAGACATGTCAACAGCACCTTTTGGAAAGGATGCGAAAAGTGTCGATTGTTCTGGATATTCAGAGATAAGATCCGCAGCACAAGTTTCTACATCCCTTGAGAAGCGACCTATTTTATCAATGATGAGTAGATGACCAGCCCGTAATGAACGCTTCATTTGCTTACTTATAATTGATGTCAAGCACCCAATTCATTGAACAAGTTCTCTCCATTGAAACTAGATACCCTTTGCTCCCATAGCTTTCTAAAATTTACGGGATTTGTTTTTAACACAGAATGTGTTTTCACATTATTGTGTCTATAAATTATGTGTTCTATTTCTTCAACTAATTCGCCTAATTGTTTAAATCTGTTAGGGTCACCAAGGTCGAGTTTAAATTGTGAATAGAAGCTTTCTTGAAATCCATTTTCCCAAGGAGAAGCTTTTCTGCTCATAGATATTTGGATGCCGAGCATATTGGCCAATTCGGTATGGCGTTTGGAGTCGTACTCGGATCCTTGATCAGAGTGAAGAAACGCTGGAGTTTTGTGTGTCGTATATTTTAGTGCGTCATAAATGGTGGAGCATATGAGGTCTGTATTATGGAGTCTAGATATATTAAATCCGATAATTTCACGAGAGAAGATATCCATAATAGTTGAGAGGTAAATGAATCTATATTGGTAGCTTATATAGGTAAAATCAGAAGCCCAGACGAAATTAGGGATAATTGGGCAGAAGTTTTGGATTAGGTTTTTATATTGAGATGGAGGTTTACCAATATCAGCTTTTTTAAGAGGGGATTGTTTTCTTCTTCGGTATGGTTTGATATTAAATTTTCTCATAATGCGAAGGATACGTTTTTTATTAAATTTAAGATCGAGAGCAATTCTTTTATGGCCATAGGATTCCTTACCTTTAGTTGAAAGGACAGATTCGATTAGGATTTTAATTTCGTTATCAATTAAGGGTTGTTTATGTTGGTAATACAGCATGCCTCTAGAGATATTCATTTGTTTTGCGAGTTGGGAGATGGTGATTCTTTTTTGGGTGACGATAGGTTTAAGTTTAATAATGTTTGCCATAGAGATTTTTTTTAAATCTATTATTTTCGATGAGGAGTTCGCCAAGAAGTTCTTTAAGGGTTCTATTTTCTCTTAAGAGTTTGCCGATTTCGATAGAGGATGGATTTGAATCGATCTTATTTGAGGCCCATTTGTATATGAGTTCGACACGGATGGCATAAGCGGAAGCCACGTCGGTAGCTTTGATACCGGATTTAACTTTGTCAAGAATTTCTTGTTTAAACTCGTTTGAATAGAACTTACGTACTTTCATAATATTTTCTTTCAATAAATTATTATTAGGATAGCTCTTGTTCAGTTTAAAGGGTACTCACCAACGAGGTCTAGCAACTAACTCAGTACCGAAATAGGTATGTTTTCTGATTTTATCCAGATCATCTCTATTTATTGCACCACCAACTTTCTTATAAAACCAGTTATACGCAGCTAGAATAAAACCACCAGTACCTGCTGCCGGATCACTAACCGTGAAGTCTTTTGAAGCACGCGGATCTGGCTTCACACAACGAACGATAGATTTTATCAATACTCTTGGTGTGAAAAATTGACCTGCCCCTTTCTTACCCTCGGCTGCTGATTTCTCTAGTAATCCTTCGTATGCTTCAGCTTTAACATCGACATTTAAGCCAGACCAATCTATCTCATCAATAAGATCAATTAGTTTTTTAAGATTGACTGGTTTGGTGAACTTTGAGAGTGCTTCTGCAAAGATGGCTCCGAGTAATCCACCTTCCTTGGATAAACCTCGCAAAGTATCTGAATAAAAGTCAGTTAAATCTGTACCGGATTTAATTTTTAGAATAGACCACGAATACTGCGAAGGGATAGTAACACTTCGTTCTTCTGCCATTTTGAGGAATAAAAGATAGGTAAGCTGTTCTACATAATCACCATAGTCCATTCCGTCATGTCGAAGAATATGGCAAAACCCCCAAAGTTTGTTGACTATATTAATTTGCATAAGCATTTACCTCCGGCATAGCTGAATTAATTTGATTAATATACATTATAAGATCGTTATCAAAGTCTTTGTTAATCCGATTAAAACTACCACCATAATTCACAAAAATCGGCATAATATCAAAATCCTCCGGTTCAATAGTTAGGTTTTCGATCAAGTGTTTTTTTATTAGCACCAACCATTCTAGTTGCTGAGAGGTAAGTTTTCGTCCATCAATTACTTTTGCTACTGCAAGATCAACCCTCTCCTTACCAGAAATAAGAGGTTCTTCTTTCGCTGCATGTTTAATCATCGAAATAATATCAGCCAAAGGATATTTATAGGCCTTTCTAAGGTTATCATCTGTAAATTTCTCCGGCGTCTGTGATAACTTTGTTCTCAGTTCCCTAAGGGTTGTTGTATTCCACGAAGCTGGTTTTTTCAAGACTACTTCTAATGCTTCAATATGTTCTGGATTTTCTTTCACAAACTTCTCGAATTGCTTGATGTATTCTTCCAGTTTTAATTCTCGCCCATCTGTGGTTTTGAATAAGTATTCAGAGGTGACAACATCTTCTACACCAATCGCTCTAATAAACTTTCGTTCAGGCTTTGGGTAGTGCATCAACAGGTTGATAAAGTCTTTGTTTGTGAGGATTTGAAGAATAGCTATACGGTCAGTATCAAGGCTCTCCATCAATGACTTAGCGAATGTACTAAGATCCCCATTTGGTACAAACTTAGCCAGCGATAATCTGCCATCTGCTGTTATCTCTTTATTTATTCGTTGCAACCTCTTTACTAAACATTTAGTGTTATATTCGAAATCTCGATTATTACTTATATCTATAGTTATTTCTTCAATAGTTCGCGTTGGTGGTATAGGCACTTCCTGAGTAATACCTGTGGAGTTTCTGAAGGCTTCAAGAAGAGTCCCACCAAAGCAATCAAATACCGTAAAGTGCGTTTTAGGTGCAGTACCCATGCCATTAGGGAAGTTGCTACAAAGGCGAGTACCACGACCCATCATTTGTTCAAACAAAATACGAGATTTTACAGGTCGCAAGAAAATAATATATTCTAGAGATGGAATATCTACCCCTGTAGATAACATATCAACAGTGACTACGATATGCGGTTCTGGTCTATTCCTGAACTCTTTAATTCGCTGAAGTGGTCTATCAACAGTTGCTGAACCTGTGATCTTCTGAACAAACGCATCACCACGACCAAAAATATCTCGGCAAAGATCTACAAGCTGATCTGCATGGGAAGTATGTGGAAGATCATTAGCAGCGAAAATTAATGTCTTAGGAAATCTACCATTCTCTTTTTCAAATTCAAGAGCGTACTTGGCATATTCTTGAATAATCTTTTTATTACTATCAGGTGCGGTTACATCTCGTTCTACAGCACTAACTTCAAAATGACGCTCGTCTTCCAGTAAATCAAGCTGTTGTGCACCTGTTTCTGGATTGATTTCCTCTACTTCATCACCTTCGTTGATAGTTATTCCTTCAATTCTTACGCCAGAATCAATCTTTACTGCATCGTAATCAACTAGATAACCGTCTTTAACTGCTTGCTCATATCCATAACGATAGACGATATCTTTGAAAAAACTGGTTGTGTGAGCAGCAGGAGTGGCTGTTAGACCTATCTTAGTAGCATCAAAGTGGTCGAGTACATCTCGCCATTTACTTATTTCATGTGATGTATAACCTCTGTGGCATTCATCGGCAATAATTGTATCAAAAGCGTTGATAGGTATTTCAAGTTTATCTGCATCATCTTCGGGATCATAATCTCCAGAAGTTGAAAACATTCCTTCTTTGCCAAAAAGGTTAATCTGCATTCTCTGGATCGTACATACATATACAAAGACCTGTGATCCATCGGGATCAGTTAAATAGCCAGTGGGTAGAACACTAAAATCGACCTTTTCATTTTCTTCTAAATAGTTTTTCTGAAACTTTTGGCTATAAACCTGATAGATCTGGTTAAATTTCAAACCATTTTCAGCTTCGTAGGCTGCGAACTCCATTACCGCTTGAGCTGCTAAAGCCTTACGGTCAACTAGAAATAGAATCCTCTTGCTTGATTTTGACTTAAGCAATCTGTAAATCAATGATGCTACAGTGTATGTCTTTCCTGTACCAGTTGCCATAGCAACCAACATTGACCTCTTTTGATTTGCTATCGCTGTTTCAATAGCTTGAATAGCATCTTTTTGATAATAACGAAGTTTTGTAGAGCTTAGTTGATAATCTGTATTATAGTAAAAGTTAGAGATATTAGCGATCGCATAATAGAACTTCCGTCATAATATTTCAAAGAATAAAAAATG
>PFSJ01000018.1 GCA_002789015.1 candidate division WWE3 bacterium CG_4_9_14_0_2_um_filter_35_11
TTCGAATGTTGATATAAAAAAATCGAATGAAGAGTTAGAGGATTTGAAAAAAAGTGCAGTTGAAAATGCGTCCAATATTTCTATGGAAAGTATTTCGGATATGCCTTCTATTAATTCATATCGAAACTTGTTTAAAAAATCCGGAACCGATTTTCATAGCAAAAGGCCTTCACCTGAAGCATTGCTAAGACGTGTAATTCAAGGCAAAGGAATTTATAACATAAATACTGCAGTCGATGCATACAATCTTGCAGTTTTGGAATCACATATTGGACTCGGTGGATTTGATTCCGATCAGATTTCAGAGCCAATTGTGCTTAGATATTCAAAAGAAAAAGAAGAAATGGTACTTCTTGGCGATGATGTTCCAACGACTCTTAGAGATGGGCAAGTAATTTATGTTGATGCAAAAGGTCCAATAACAATGGATTTAAATTATAGAGATATAGATAGAACAAAAATTACAGAAAAGACTAAAAATATTATTCTTTTTGCTGATGGCGGAGTCGGAATTAGTGAAGAAGATATAATGTCCGCTCTTAAAAAAGGAGCCGAAAATATACAGAAATATTGCGGTGGGGAGATTGGAGAATACACTTTAATAAATTAATCATGACTAAGGATCAAGCAATAGAGCTTTTACACAAGAATATGCAAAATCAGAATTTGCGCAGGCATTGTTATGCGGTTGGTTTTGCGATGAAAGGAATTTACGAGTATTTGGATTCGATTTCCAGAACTCCGGCCGAAAGTGTTGAAGATTGGCAGGTTTTAGGAATCTTGCATGATTCCGATTATGAGATTACGAAAGAAGACTGGACAAGACATACGATTTTACTTTTGGAATGGTTGAAGGAATTTGGAATGTCCGAAACAGATCCAATTTATCTAGCTGTAATGTCTCATAATAATAAGGTCACGGGGCTTCGTGAGCCTGTTACCGACATGGAATGGGCTTTAGAGTGTTGTGACGAGCTAACTGGTTTTATTGTCGCTTGTGCATTAGTAAAGGGCGGAAAATTAAGTGAAGTAACTTTAGAAACTGTTAAAAAGAAATGGCCGCAAAAGGCATTTGCTGCTGGAGTTATACGAGAACAAACAGAACAATGTCAAGAAAAATTAGGAGTTAGTCTAGATGGATTTATTAGTATAGTGTTAAAATCTATGCAGGAAAACTGTGACAAATTAGGTCTTTAGTTTTAAAAGGGCTACCCTTATGCTAGATATAAAATTTATAAGAGAAAATCCAGAAATAGTAAAAAAAGCTATAAAAGACAAGCAATTTTCTGGAACTATTGACATTGATGAACTTTTAAAAATTGACTCCGAAATTCGTGAAATTGAACTTAAGCTTAATGATTTAAGACAAAAACGAAACGATTTAAATGACAAAATCAAAAATGCAAAAGATCCATCCGAGCGCGACGTTTTAATCAAAGAAAATTCTATATTGAAACCACAAGTTCAAGAATTTGAAACAAAGCTTTCTGAACTAACTCCAGCATTTGATGAGCTTATGCTCTGGGTTCCGAATGTCCCTGCAAGTGATGTGCCATTTGGAGAAGGTGAAGAAGGAAATGTCGAAGTCAAAAAAGTTGGTGAGATTCCAACATTTAAATTTACTCCAAAAGATCATTTAGATATTGCAGAGGGTCTGGATATTATCGATGTGAAAAGAGGATCAAAAATTGGTGGATTTAGAGCCTACTTTTTAAAAGGTAAGGGCATGGTTTTAGAGCAAGCAATCTTAAGATATGCTTT
The DNA here is from genome assembly GCA_002789015.1 of candidate division WWE3 bacterium CG_4_9_14_0_2_um_filter_35_11. Lineage (GTDB taxonomy): Bacteria > Patescibacteriota > WWE3 > 2-01-FULL-39-13 > 2-01-FULL-39-13. Next base: position 1,762 of record PFSJ01000018.1, read on the forward strand.
GGATTTTATGATTGAAAACGGTTTTATTCCAATGAGTGTCCCTGTCATGGTAAATGACGGTGCATTAATTGGAACAGGGTATTTCCCGTGGGGGAAAGATGATCATTATAGAACTCAAGATGATCAGGCTTTAATTGGAACTGCAGAAGTTTCATTAACTGCATATCATTCTGGAGAAGTATTAAAAGAAAGTGATTTGCCTGTAAAACTTGTTGGACAATCTCCATGTTTTAGGCGCGAAGTTGGAAGTCATGGGAAAGATACAAAAGGTGTTTTTCGCATTCATTACTTTAATAAAGTAGAGCAAGTTGTTTTAATTCCCGCAGATGAAAATCTATCACGCGAGTGGCACGACAAAATGCTGGGATATGCAGAAAGTATTTTGCAAGGATTAGGTCTTTCATATCATGTTTTATTAATGTGTACAGGCGATATGGGTCCAGGACAAAGAAAAAAATACGATGTTGAAACTTGGTTTGCCGGCCAAAATAAATATCGAGAAACTCATTCTGATTCATATTTTAATGATTTCCAATCAAGAAGGCTTAATATTAAATATGTAGATTCCAAGGGCGAAAAGAAATATGTTTACACGTTAAATAATACAGTTGCGGCAACTCCAAGGCTTTTAGCAGCTGTAATTGAAAACTATCAAAATGAAAAAGGTGAGATTGTTGTTCCAGAAGTTTTAAGAAAATATACTGGTTTTGATTTGATAAGTAATGATTAATCCACTATATACGCTTGCTGATATTCTTGTTGCCCTTCATCTGCTGGTTGTTTTTTTATACATATTTGTAAACCACAAAAATAAGGTTTTGGATTATTTATTTTCTTTACTTTTGACGGTTGCATTATCTGAAGGATTGAAATTTTTTATTGATAAACCACGCCCTGTTTTGGAACTTGAAGGCGGGAGCTTTCCATCTACTCATACAGCAGTTGCATTTAATGCTGCTTGGTTTGTTTTATTTGCTTGTCATACATTGTCAAAACATCAAAATAGGGAAGGTAAGTGGTTCTTGTTGTTGAATAAATTTGAAAGTATGACAAAAAAACAGTTTTTAAGCATAATATTTGCCTTCGCCTTTGTGATTGGAGCATTAAGGGTTCTCTCAGGGGTGCACTATATAATAGATGTAATTGCTGGAGGTTTATTTGGATTATTAACTGCTGTGGTATTTAAATATTACGACGTTAGTGCTAGGAAATTAAAATGACGCTCACCCAGTCGGTTATACTTGGAATTACACAGGGAATTACAGAATTTTTACCTATTTCATCATCTGGGCATTTAATCTTGGTTCCAGCAATGTTTGGCTGGGAATTACAAGACTTAAGTTTTGACGTGGCGTTACATTTAGGAACTGCAATTGCAGTTTTACTATATTTTTGGAGGGACTGGTTTGACATGTTAATTTCATTGAAATTAGATGTCATTGATTTAGTATCTGGAAAACTCCACGGTATGCACACATTACGACATCCCGCTATTTTGCTTTTTACATTGATAGTTGTTTCTATTCCTGTGGGATTAATTGGATTCCTTTTAGAAAGTACAGTTGAGGAAACTTTCAGATCCCCTATTTTTGTATCATTTATGCTTGTCATAATATCCTTTTTCATGTTTTTTGCAGATAAATATTCTGATGTACGAGAAAAAAAAGAAAAACTTAATTTCATTGATTATTTAATTATTTCATTAAGTCAAATTGTGGCATTATTTCCTGGATCATCAAGATCAGGAATGTCAATTTCAACTGGGCTTTTTCGCGGGCTTGACCGCGAAAAAGCCGCTAAATTTTCTTTTTTACTTGCAACACCAATAATCCTTGGAGCAAGTATTGTAAAACTCCCCGATTTATTTTCTTCACCAAGTGATCAAATCCAAATCATGCTAATTGGGCTTGCCACTTCTTTTATTACGGGAATGATTTCCATCAAGTGGTTGATGTTTTTTTTGAAAACTAAAAGCCTAAAGGTTTTTGTTGTGTATCGCATTTTGTTGGGAGCGGTTATCCTGATACACTACTTCAGTTATGCTATCTAAGTTAATTGGACGATTCACAAATAATAATGAAAATAAGCTTTCAAATATAAAGTCTATTGTTTCTGAAATAAATGAACTTGAATCAAAATATAAAAAGTTTTCTGACGAGGAGATAAAAGCTCAAACTATAAAATGGCAAAAACATTTAAGAAGTGAAAATTTCTCTTCGGATGAGGTTTCAAAATATCTTGATGCGATTTTACCTGATGCATATGCAATGGTGCGTGAAATAGCAGTTAGAAAGATGAGCCAACGTCATCGAGATGTTCAGATTTTGTCTGGAATTATTTTGCATCAAGGTAAAATCGCCGAACAAAAAACTGGTGAAGGAAAAACTTTGACTGCAACACTTCCCCTTTATCTTAACTCTTTGACTGGAAATGGTGTTCATCTTGTAACTCCAAATGATTATTTATCAAAACATGGCGTTGGTTGGTATGGACCAATATTTGAAGCTCTAGGAATTAATGCGGGCGTTATTGTTCATGATTCTGCTTTCGTTTACGATCCTTCGTACGATTCTCAAGATTCTATCGATACATATTCAAGACATTTAAAGCCTTGTTCACGAAGTGAAGCTTACAAGTGTGATATTACTTATGGGACAAATCACGAATTTGGTTTTGATTATTTGAGAGATAATATGGCTGTTTCTAAAGAACAGATAAGCCAGACTAATCCGAATGAAAATTATGGTAAACATTTTTTTGCGATTGTTGACGAAGTCGATTTTGTTTTGATAGATGTCGCAAGAACTCCATTAATTATTTCCCAACAAAAGGATTTGCGACCAGACAGGTATTATCAATTTGCAACGCTTTCAAACGAGCTTGTTCCAAATACTGACTATGATATTGATGAAAAATATAAGACGGTAACAATGACTGAACTTGGAATTAATAAGATAGAAAGAAAGCTTGGTGTAAAAAATTTGTACGAAAATGATTTTGAGACAGTTCACCATATCGAAAACGCATTAAGAGCAAAAGAGCTTCATGTTAAAGATAAGGATTACGTCGTAAAAGATGGCAGGATTATTATTGTAGATCAAAACACAGGTCGACTTTTAGATGGAAATCGCTGGAGCGATGGCTTGCATCAAGCTGTTGAAGCAAAAGAAGGTTTGGAAATTCAGCCAGAATCAAAAACTGTCGCAACAATTTCATATCAAAACTATTATAGGCTTTATGAAAAACTCGCCGGAATGACAGGAACTGCAATGACTGAATCTGAAGAGTTTTTTAAGATGTATAGTCTTGATGTCGTTTCTATTCCAACTAATAAACCGATAAAAAGGCTTGACCAATCGGATGTAATTTATAAAACTCAATCTGCAAAATTTCGAGCAGTTGCAAATGATATTGCACAGAGGAACAAGCTTGGTCAGCCGATTTTAGTTGGTACAACTTCGGTAGAGAAATCACAGCTTCTCTCTGGTTTCCTAAAAAGGCTTAAAATTCCACATGAAATACTAAATGCAAAAAACAATGATAAGGAAGCAGGCATAATTGCTCAAGCAGGTAAAAAAGGATCAGTTACGGTTTCTACGAATATGGCTGGTCGAGGCGTTGATATTATTTTGGGTGGAGATCCTTATAGTGAAACAAACTACAATAACGTCGTAAGTTCAGGGGGACTTTATGTCATAGGTACAGAGCGTCATGATTCAAGAAGAATTGATAACCAATTAAGAGGAAGAGCTGGACGACAAGGTGATGTCGGAGAGTCTAGATTTTATATGTCTTTACAAGATGACCTACTTCGAATCTTCGGCGGTGAAACTATTGAATCATTTATGAATAAGATGGGAGTTGATGAAAATCTTCCTATCGAGGCAAGGCTTATTTCAAAATCTATTGAGAATGCTCAAAAGAAAGTTGAGGGTATGAATTTTGATCAACGTCGAAGTATTGTTGATTATGACGACGTTATGAATGTTCAAAGAGAGTCTATATATAGTATGCGAAGAAGGATTTTGTTATCAACTCCCGGCGAGAAATTTTTTGATTTCATTTTAGATAAATTATCAACTTATGTTGACGATGATTTTGCGAAGGTTTGGGTTTCAAAAAATCAAAAATATGGAGATGAGCTTTGGCATGAGGTTGTAAAAAGAGTTTCTCTGGAAGTTATCGATGTTTTATGGATGGATCACATTGATTTGATGGATGATTTAAGAAGTGGAGTTAGGCTTCGTGGATATGGACAGGTTGATCCGTTGGTTGAATATAAACGTGAAGGTAGACAAAAATATGAAGAGCTTATGATTCAAATTTGGTCGACTATTTCAGATCGGCTTTTAAAAGTTGAAGTTCAGGTTGAAAAAAGACAAGAAGTCAGAGAATCTCCAATCGACAAAGGAAACATAGATTACAAACAAGGCAACTTTGAAAGCGGAGTCGCAAATGAAGTGCAAGGCTTGATCTCCGATGACTCCGCTAATAAAAAAGACAAACCTGGAAGAAACGATTTATGCTACTGCGGAAGCGGAAAAAAGTATAAAAAGTGTCATGGCAAGTGAGCCAATTCTTCGTTTATCTCCCCAATCAACTGCGGACCTTCGAATATCATTCCTGTTACGAGTTGAACGAGTTTTGCGCCATTGTCTAATTTCTTTTGTGCATCCTTTGCGTTAAATATTCCTCCGCAACCGATTATTGTCGTTTTGTTTCCAAATTTTTTGCTGATGTGTGAAATTAATTCATTCGAGTTGACTTGAGTTGGTTTCCCACTAAAATTTCCTTTTAATTGTTCAACACCTTTGATTTCATTTTGATCAAACGATTTGTTTGTTCTTTTCTTAACTAGATTAGAGAATATAAAACCTTTAATGAAGTTGAACTTTATTGATAATTCAACTAAATTTTCAGTTTCTTTTAAACTTAACTCATTTGCCATTTTTATATAGATTGGCTTTTGGATTTTTAATTTTTCGATGCTTTGCAAAAGTTGTTTTAGGTTTTTTGACTCTGCAAATGTTTCTGACATTTCGGCATTTGGACAACTTATGTTTAATTCAAAGTATTTGATATAGCTTTTATTTTTTAATTTATCAAAAGTATAAATATAATCATCAATTGCTTTTGGAATTGTGTTAATAGATGGAAGATTTGAACTTCCTACGCTTACACCAAGAATAATATCTGTGAGGTTTTTTGATTCAAGCCTTTTTATAACTTTATCTACTCCTTCTGATTTGAAACCTTTATTTACAAGAAGTGATTTTGATTTTGGAAGCCTTTTTAGTCTTGGCTTTTGATTTCCTTCATATTCTCTTGCTGTAACAGTTCCAACTGTATTAAATCCAAACCCGACGCTTTTCATTATTTCTGCAAGATGACCGTCGTAATCGAAGCCTGCTGAAAGGCCTATTGGGTTTGGAAATTTGATTCCATCGATTTCCCTTTCTAAATTAGTATTTTCGTAGTTAAACATTGAGGAGGTTATCGTTTTTGTTATTTCATATGATCCCAAAAATTCTCCGACAGCTGAAAATAAATTATGGATAATCTCAGCGTCAAACCTAAATAGTATTGGCTTAATTATGTATTTATATTTTACTGATATTAGTTTTGTTTTTGTCACTTTTTATTTTTTTGATAACACTTGTTCCATCATCTTTGTTGTCTCTTTGTCAATTTTGCCATAGGCGATTGAATTTACTTCATTAAGGTTTATATATTGTTTGATTGATTTGTTTATTTCATTCACAGAGAAATTTTTTATAGTTTCGTTCATTCTTTCTAATTCATAGAATTCCTTGCCATTTAGTAATGTTGATGAAATTAATTTAGAGTAAGAATGGATGTTGTCGTAATGTACAAGGTTCCTGTTGCATATATATTCAGTGATATGATTTAGTTCGCTTTTTGAAACTCCGTATTCAGCCAGCTTTTTGAGTTCCTCTATTACGATATTAAATGTTTTTTCAAATTGATCTTGAATTGATTCATAATAAACTCCAATTATTCCAAATGGTTTATATGAAAAATGTGTGCAAGAAATGTAATAAAGAAGGCTTTCCTTTTCTCTAAGTCTTTTATTTAGTCTGCTTGAATTTGGTCCAGCAATTATTTTGCTTATGACATCAAATTGTAAATCCTGCTTTGTCGGAATTTCTATGTCGCCTGGTGTATTAAAAAAAAGTGTGTTTGTAATTAAACGTGTTTCGTTATCATATCCAGAATCTATGAATGACTTTTTAAGTTTCTCATTTGGAAATTCTTCTTTTGGATATATTGATTTGATGTCGTTAAAATATTTATCAATTAATGTTTTAGTTTTATTGACGTCAAAATTTCCAACTATTAATAATTGTAATTTTGACGGATCATGAAGCTCCTTTATCTTTTTTTCCACATTTAGATAATTAAAGGATATTATTGATTTTTCAGTTCCCAATATTTCGTGTACATATCCAGAGTTCATTATTGATATTACTTTTGTTGTATAGGAATTGTTTCTGTAACCGACATCATCCATGTTTTTTGATAATTCATCTAAAATTATGATCTTTTCTTTTTCGACTGCTTCTTCGCTGATTTTGGGATGAAATAGTACTTGATAAATATATTCTAAGCCAAAGTCCGCTTTGTTGTATGGAACGTTAATATAATAGGATATTGCTTCTTTTGATGTCCATGCATTTGCGTCGCCACCGTTGAATTCAATGGTTTCATTGAGCGATTCTTTTGTCGGCCATTTTTCAGTTGCGGAGGAACATAAATGCTCAATGAAATGTGTAATGCCATGCTCCTTTTCGTTTTCAAGTGCCGATCCTGAATTGATGTAGGATTTTATTGTTAGTGAATAGGTTTCTGAATTTGGAATAAGTAAGACTTCTATACCGTTTGCGAGTTTATAAAATTCGTAATTTATTTTTATCACCTGAGTATTTTAACACTAAGCCTATAAATTTATTTCTCTCTACGGTTTTTGAGGATTTCTTTAATTTTCTCTAGCTCTGCTTGAATGTTGTTCATTTTAATATCTAGATCGATTTCCACATTTCTGTCATCTGTGAAGTATGCAAGTGGTTTATTAGTTTTTTTTGCAATTTTGTTTAAGGTTTCAATGTTTGGTTTTGTTCTTCCAGCTTCATATGAGCTTACCGATTTTTCGTTTACAACAAGAGCTTTGCTAAGTTCAATTTGTGACAGATTTGCTTCAAGCCTAGCTTCTTTTATTTTTCTTGCTAATAATGTAGTTGACATATTCCCAAATTCTAATGTATTCTTTCCCTACAAGGAGTAGGTAAATACCTATTCTAAATAGACCGCCAACCTAACGAAATGATTGTAGGTCTGCTCCTTTCCGATAATAACACAATGTATAAAGGTCTGATAGAGATAAATCCAGGTCATGTTACTTGGTATAAACTGTCTTTATCCTCTACCTCGATAGAGATTCTAGATTCTAAAGAAATCAAAATTAACAAAATTCTAAACTTTTCATTTGATGACAGAAATCTATTTTTATTTGAGGATATTATTGAACTTGCTAAGATAGATTTAGCAAAACTAAATTGTTTTGATGTTGAGGTAATTGCTGTTTCTGACTTTCCGCCGATGTTGATCGCAAGGTTACGAGAACGAAATGAGATAAATAAAATTAATAATGATAGGTGGCAGAGTATTGTGAGCCCTTTGATTACGTTAAATTCGATAAATCTTTGGTTTGAAAGAGATTATGCGAAAATCGCTTGGATAAAACGCGGGACAGAACATGTTCAAAGAATTCCATATATAAAGCTTAGTTGTGATGATTCTAAAGTGGAGATAGTAAAAGAAATTTCAAGAATATTTGCACTATATGATTTTCAAACAAACATTAAAAAAATAAATGTTGGAGGGCTTTTTGATTCTTTTTATGACGATTTTGTAAGTTGTGTAATTTTGGTTTTGAGTAAGATGTTTCCATACGCAGAAATATCATATGATTTGCCTGCTTTCATCGAGTTATACACAGGACTTAAGTTGAAAAGTTACTCTTGATCCGATGTCTAGTATAGACTATCATCTATACGTATGAAAACAGCATGTACAAAATGTTTCAAAAACTTAGGTGTAAATTCTAGGTCAAAATTATTTTCTTACATTGAAGGTAAGGGTGAGTGTAGCGTTTCAGAATTGACGAAATTCTTAGGTTTAAGACAGCCAACTGTTAGTTATCATTTAAAAGAAATGTCAGATTCTGGTTTGTTGAAAAAAAGAGCAAATGGAAAAAGTGTAATTTATTCATTGAATGTATCTTGTCCGCATGATGGTAAACCATGCGTAGTTTCAGGTAAATGAAAGGATCAATCTATGTTAGAAATCAAAGACCTAAAAGTAAAAAGAGACAATAAGGAAATATTAAAAGGAGTTGATCTTGTTATAAAACAAGGAGAAATTCATGCGTTAATGGGGCCAAACGGAAGTGGAAAATCAACTTTGGCCGCAACCCTAATGGGTCATCCAGATATCGAAGTTTCCAAAGATAGCGAAATTTTAATCGATGGAAAAAACTTGTCCGAAATGACGCCGGACCAAAGAGCAATGGCTGGTTTATTTTTAGCTTTTCAGTATCCAATTGAAATTCCGGGCGTTCCTTTTTTAGAATTCTTAAGAGTTTCATATAACAGTATTATGAAAGATCGAATCGGTGAATCATTCAGGCCACTTTCTCCATATAAATTTAAACAATTGGCGAGTGAGAAGATGAAAATTCTGAAAATGGATGAATCATTTTTAGAAAGAAATTTGAATGAGGGTTTTAGCGGAGGAGAAAAAAAGAAAGCCGAAATTCTTCAAATGTCTATTTTAGAACCTAAATATGCAATTTTAGATGAAACTGATAGCGGTCTTGATGTTTCAGCTTTAAAAATTGTTGCAAAAGGCGCAAAAAAACTTTCGGAAGAATTCAATATCGGGATACTTGTAATTACACACTATAAAAGGATTTTGGAGTATTTAAAGCCTTCATACGTTCATTTGTTAATAAATGGCGTGATTCAAAAAAGTGGTGGGTATGATTTAGCGGAAAGCTTAGATCAAGAAGGGTATGAAGATGCCTAAGGAATTAAGCAATCAAGAAATTCAATTTAAAAATTCAAATTCACAATATAAAGAAGGCTTTCACATGCCCGATTCGAGTACTAATAAATTTAAAATGGGCTTGAATGAAGATGTTGTAAGAAATATTTCAAAATTAAAAAATGAACCAAAGTGGATGTTGGATTTTCGGTTGAAATCTTATGGCATTTTCATGTCCATGAAAATGCCAGATTGGGGTGCTGATCTTTCTGGAATTGATTTTGGAAAAATTCATTATTATGTTAAGCCTTCTGATAAGCAAGAAGTTTCTTGGAATGATGTTCCCGATGACGTTAAAACCACATTTGATAGATTAGGAGTTCCACAAGCAGAGAGGGAATTTTTATCGGGTGTAAAAGCTCAATATGATTCAGAGGTTGTTTATGGATCGTTGATTAAGGAAATGTCAGAAAAGGGAGTTATTTTTTTGGGAACTGATGAGGCTTTAAAAAAATACCCAGAGTACTTTGAGGAATATTTTGGAAAAATTATAACTCCTGCTGATAATAAATTCGCCGCTTTAAATAGTGCTGTTTGGTCAGGCGGATCTTTTATTTATATCCCAAAAGGAGTTTCAATTACGAAGCCTCTTCAAGCATATTTTAGAATTAATGCCGCAAATATGGGCCAGTTTGAAAGGACTTTAATTATTGCAGATGAAGGTTCTTTTGGACATTATGTTGAAGGATGTTCGGCCCCAGTTTATACGTCAGCTTCATTGCATTCAGCAGTTGTTGAGATTGCTGTTAAAAAAGGTGCAAGATTTAGATATACGACAATCCAAAATTGGTATAGCAATGTTTATAATCTTGTTACAAAAAGAGCGTATGCATATAAAGATGCAACTATGGAGTGGATTGATGGAAATATTGGGTCAAAGGTCACGATGAAGTATCCTTCTGTTTATTTGATGGAAGAGGGCGCAAGAGGTGAGGTTTTGTCATTAGCTTTTGCAGGTGAAGGACAGCATCAAGATACAGGAGCGAAGATGGTTCACCTTGCGCCGAATACTTCTTCTAATATTATTTCTAAGTCGATTTCGAAAAAGTCAGGGCGCGCAAGTTATCGAGGGCTCGTCAAGGTTTCCAAAAAAGCAACGAATGTTAAATCAAATATTGTTTGTGACGCACTTTTGCTTGATCCAGAATCAAGAACAGATACTTATCCATTTATGAAGATTGATAATAAGCATGTGAAAATTGGTCACGAGGCAAGTGTTAGTAGATTGGGAGCAGAGCAGCTCTTTTATTTGATGAGTCGGGGCCTTTCTGAAGAAGTTGCGTCTGCTTTGATTGTGAATGGTTTTATTGAGCCGATCATAAAAGAGCTGCCGATGGAATATGCTTTGGAATTAAATCGTCTTATTGAATTAGAAATGGAAGGATCTGTTGGATGATCAAGCTCGAAATAGGAAAAGGCTATGAAAAAGAAAAAATAATTGTATCCAAAAACGAGGAAATTTATGTTGTTGGAAATTCCGGCGGAAGCTTGGATTTAGAGGTTATTTTAGAAAAAGAAGGTGCGTCAGCAAATATCTATGGAATCGTTATTGGACGGGGTAACGATTCCTACAAGATAAGAACTACAAGTTTTCATAATGCTCCAAATACAAATTCAAGAGTTCATTTAAAAGGTGTTTTTATGGATTCGTCTTCTATGGATTTTTTTGGAATGATAAATATTGATAAAGTTGCACAGCTTTCAGATGCTTATTTGAAAAATGATAATTTGATGATTGGCGAAGATTGCAGAGTTAATTCTTCTCCTCAACTTGAAATTAAAGCCGATGATGTGAAGGCTTCTCACGGTGTTACAATTTCAACAATTGATGATGAGCATATGTATTACCTGATGTCTCGTGGGATTTCATTTTCAGATTCTAGGGATCTTCTTATCGAAGGTTTTATTAACGAGATTAAATTATGATTAAAGATTGTAGGTCTGATTTTCCAATTTTAAAAAGGTGCATTCATGGTAAAAGATTAGCGTATTTGGATAGTGCGGCAACTTCCCAAATTTCAAAATATGTTTTAGATGCAATCTATGATTTTGAAGTAAACCATAGAGCTAATGTCCACCGTGGTGTTCATACTTTGAGCGAGGAAGCATCGCAGATGTTTGAGGACGCAAGATTAAAGGTTTCAAAATTCATTGGAGCAGTTGTCCCACGCGAGGTTGTTTTTACAAGTGGTTGCACGGATTCAATAAATTTAGTCGCATATTCGTGGGGTCTTTCAAATTTAAAAAGGGGTGATGTAGTTTTGGTTTCAGAAGTTGAACACCATTCAAATTTTGTTCCATGGCAGGAAGTTTGCAAGATGACTGGCGCTGAAATTAAATATATTTCAGTTGATTCAAATGGCGATTTGGATATTAAAAATACAAATGTAGATTGGGAAAAAGTGAAACTAGTTGCTTTCACTCAAGTTTCGAATGTTCTTGGAAGAATCATTGATGTTAAAAATGTGGTGAAGATCATTAAAAAGGGCTACCCTTCTAAAATAAGGGCTACCCTTATGCCAAAAATTCTCGTCGACGGTTCTCAAGCGATTGCGCATCTTCCAGTTAATGTTCAAAGTTTTGGAATTGATTTTTATGCATTTAGTGGACATAAAATGTATGGCCCGATGGGTATAGGTGTTTTGTGGGTTAATAAAGAAATTTTTGATGAGCTAAAGCCATTCAAATTCGGTGGCGGAATGATTAATGAAGTTACTTATGAGAATTCAAATTTTGCAGATATGCCAGAGCGCTTAGAAGCTGGAACGCCAAATGTGTCCGGGGCAATCGGAATTGGTGCAGCTTGTGATTACATATCTAATATTGAAATTAAGAATATCGTGGATCACGATAAAAGCTTGATGGATTATGTTGTTTCGAAACTCCGTGAAGATAAAGACGTTATTATTTATGGATCTCCTAATTCAAGTTTAATTTCATTCAATGTTAAGAATATCCCATCGCATGATTTAGCCTCTGTTTTAGATACTTGTGGTGTCGCGGTTAGGTCCGGACATCATTGTGTTATGCCTTGGCACAAAAAGCAAAATGTTACTACAACGGTTCGAGTCAGCTTTGGCATATATTCTGGCTTTGATGATATTGATCAACTTATGGAAGGTATTAAAAAAGCGAAAGGGATGTTTTTATGACAGATCAATTATATAAGGAGGAATTTTTATTCCATTTTAAAAATCAAAATCATAATAGACTGCTTAAAAGTAAGTCACATTTTGGAAGGGATGTTAATACTTCTTGTGGTGACGAAGTTTTGATTGAGCTTAGTGTAGAAAATGAAATTATTAAAGATGTTGGTTATGTTTCCGGGGGTTGTATTATTTCAACAGGCGCAATTTCAATATTATCTGATTTTATAATTGGCAAAACGATTGAGTATGCGAAGGCTCTAACCGAAGATGAATATATAAATCTTTTGGGAATTGATTTAACATTTGCAAGAAAAAAGTGTGCATTAGTTGGCTTTAATGCTTTAAAAAAAGCAATAGGAAACAATGAAAAAGGATAAAATAACGATTACTAAAGATACAAATATTGCGGAGCTTGTTAATTTGTATCCGAAAGCAATCGAGGTTTTTACTGCTTTTGGTCTTCATTGCGTTGGGTGTTTCGCTAGTGCATTTGATACTATTGGTGAAGGTGCACAAATACATGGGATGATAGATGAGGAAATTAAAGAAATGTTAGAAGAAGTAAATGTTGTTTTAAATAACGAGAAATCACAAGATGATTAAAGCTAGTGCAAAACTAAAATTAAAAAGACAACTCGCAAATTTTGTGTGGGAATTTACGTTTGAGATGAATGAATCTTGCAAATTATGTTTCGAAGCAGGGCAGTATATTGCAATTATTGTTGACCCAAAAACAAGAAGACAGTATTCGATTGTCTCATCACCTTTAACAAGTGAGGGCGAATTTATCTTGACGATTGATGTAAAACCTAATGGAGTTAGCACTAACCTTCTTATGACGTTAAATATTGGGGACGAAATTTCCTTTATAGGTCCAATTGGAAATTTCGTCTTGCCTAAAACGCTTTCGACTAATTTATTTTTTGTTGCAACGGGAACTGGCATTGCCCCACTTCGGTCTATGATTGAAACACTCATTTTTAATAAATCGAATTTAAAGCATAATATTCATTTGCATTTTGGTACAAGAAATATTAATGATTTGTTTTATACGGATTTATTTGATGGATATTTTAAGGACGGATCAATAAAGGAATATGTTAAATATTTATCACGAGAGTCTTCACCGGAAACTAAGGATGGCTATGTGACACAATTTATTCCAGGACTTTCTGGTGAGATAATTTCTGATTCGCAGTTTTTCGTTTGTGGTGGTACTGAGATGGTAAAATCGACTGAAGATATGCTTTTGGAAAAAGGAGTTTTAGTTTCAAATATTTTCCACGAGAAATTTTATTAATAATTATGACTGGTTTTAAAGATCAATTTTTAAAAAAACTTAATAGCCTTAGTAAAGTCGACAAGAAATTGTTCGATCAGATTTATTCATTTTGGGAAACAAAGGGTGAGCTTGCCCTTCCGACTGAAATGGATTCGTGGGTACAAACGAATTTTGGATCTATCGCTGATGTAAAAAAACAAGATTTTATTCGAATTACAAATACTGTCACCTATGAAGGTGCAATTTTCAATGAACTTAGAACTATGCGTCCTTTGGTTGAAAGTGGTTATAACTTTAATGACGTTATGGATCAGATTAAAGCAACGGAAGGAGATCCTTTTTTGCATCCTGAAACAGGAACTCCTGCTGATGTCTTTGGCCGAGTAAAAGGTGATTATTGTATAACAGCTTCAAATGTGGCTAAGTACGACGGCTTTCATGGTCTTATCATTTTCGATGATCATAATCCATTATTATTTTCCAGAAAAAGAGTAAGAGATTATTTTGATGTGGCTTATAAGTGGTTTGAAAAAGCGAATAAATATAATCCGTTAGCTATATATCCACTTTTTACGTGGAATTGTCTATGGAGAGCTGGAGCTTCCGTAATTCATGGTCACGCACAAGTTGTTTTAACCGAATCTCAAGCCTATGCAAAAGTTGAAGATTTAAGAATTTCTTCACACAACTATCAAGAAAGGAATCGAAGTAACTATTTTGATGATGTTTACGAAATTCATAAAAAGTTTGGTCTTGCATATAAAGTTGGTGATGTTCGAGTTTTGGTCAATATTACTCCAATTAAAGAAAAGGAGATTATGATTTTTGGTATGGGCTTAAATAAGGAATTAGCAGATGTTGTAAGTGATACGTTAAATACAATGAAAGAAAGGCTTGGGGTTTCTAGTTTTAATTTATCTATAATTTTGCCACCTTTGTCAAAAACCGCAGAAGTTTGGGAGCATATGCCAATTATTGTTCGAATTGTTGATCGTGGATCTTTATCAGCAAAGACTTCAGATATTGGTTCGATGGAGCTTTATGCTCAAAGTGTCATCGGCAGCAACCCCTATCTTGTCTTTGACGCCATCAAAAGATGACTATTATAGAGCGTGCCACGAAAATTAAAGAGAATTTAGATAAAGGTTCTTTGCAAAAAAGAGCAAAAGAGATAGAAGGTTTGATGAGTGGTTCCTCTTTTTGGAATGACCGTGAAAATGCAGCATCCGTTTCCCAAGAATTATCTGAAATAAAAAAAACTATTGATGAAATTGATCTTTTGGATTTATTACTTTTAGACGAAGACGAAAAAGAGTTGGAACAATTAGTTAAGGATTTGGAAATTTTGCTATATCTTTCTGGCAAATATGATAAAGGTGGTGCTTTTTTTACATTGCATTCGGGAGCTGGCGGAACTGAAGCCATGGATTGGACTTGGATTTTAGAAAGGATGTATACGAGATATTTCGAGCGCAAGAAATGGAACTTTTCGATGATTTACAAAGTAGACGGGGAAGAGGCTGGAGTAAAGACAGTCACATATAAAGTTGAAGGACTTTATGTTTATGGTTTTTTAAAACAGGAAATTGGAATTCATAGACTTGTTAGACTTTCACCTTTTAATGCGCAGAATTTAAGACAAACTTCTTTTGCAAAAGTTGAAGTTCTTCCAATCATTGAAAAAAGTGCGGAGATTGAAATCAAAGATGAGGATATTGAAATGACAATGATGCGCTCAAGTGGTGCTGGCGGGCAAAATGTAAATAAAGTGGAAACTGCAGTAAGACTTAAGCATATTCCAACTGGCATTGTTGTTGCTTCTCAACAGGAAAGATCTCAAATTAAAAATAGGGAAATTGCTATGCACATGCTTATGTCAAAACTTGTTCAAATTGAGGAAGAAAGAAGACGCAAAGAAGAATCCGATTTTAGAGGCGAATATAAGGAAGCCGGCTGGGGAAATCAAATTAGATCATATGTATTACAACCTTATAAATTAATTAAGGATCACCGAACTGATTATGAATCGACTAATCCTGATGCCGTTTTAAGTGGTGATTTAGATGGGTTTATCAATGCATCGCTTTTAGCTTCTGATGTTTGATATACTCGAATTAATGCCAGAAGAAAAATATAATTCTTATAGAAATCTTGCGTATCTTGTTATAGCTACGTTATTAGTAGTCGGTGTATATGAGGTTTTCAATGGTTTTGATTCTAATAAAACAGTCAACAAATCTGAAGAAAGTCCAAACGCATATTTCCAGCCAGATTTACTTAAAGATCAAAATAAATCGGTTTCCGGAGTTATTAGAATAGTGCCTCAAATGGATAATGTCCGTTATGAATATGGCTTATACGATGAAGGTGGTAAATTAATTTCATATTTAACTTCTTCTAAAATCGACTTTAGCCTTTCAGATGGCCTAAATGTCGAAGTTCAGGGAACTTCCACAGTAAATGGTTCTGATGGATATGCAATAATGGAAGTGACTAGTGTTAAACTAAAATAGATATGCCTGCTAAAAAAAATATTATTGAATTTAAGAATGTTTCCAAGAAGTTTCGAGATGGAACGTCGGCTTTAGATGGAATTAATTTTTCAATAGAACCTGGAGAATTTGTATTTTTAATCGGATCTTCTGGTGCTGGAAAAACTACGATAATGAATCACATTGTCAAAGAAGAAGACCCAACAGAGGGTGATGTGATTGTTGATGATATAAATCTTTCCGGCATGAAAAAGAAAGATTTCCCATCTTTAAGGCGAAAAGTTGGTTATATATATCAAGATTTTAAATTGCTTGATTCCAGCAATGCGTTTGAAAATGTTGCACTATCTTTATATGTTGTCGGAAAGCCTTCTTCAGAAATAGAACAAATCGTACCTAATTTGTTGAATTTAGTGGGACTTGGTGACAAGGCCTTAAGATTCCCAAAAAATTTATCTGGTGGAGAGAAGCAAAGGTTAGCAATTGCAAGAGCTTTAGCACACGAACCGAAAATATTGCTTGCAGATGAACCAACTGGAAATCTTGATAGTACAGCTTCTTGGGTTGTAGTTGACCTAATTAAAAAAATAAATAAATGGGGAACGACGATTATTTTTGGAACTCATGATGAAGATATTGTAAATTCCTTGAAAAAAAGAGTAATTCATATCGAAAGGGGCAAGGTTGTAAATGATAAAAAGGAAGGGAAATATGAATAATTCTATTTTCGCAAGAACAGCATTAAGCATAAAAAGAAGCGGCTGGAGAGCTTATGCTGTCATTTTCATGATGTCGACGACATTTGTAATACTTGGAGTTTTATTGACGTTAATTTATACATCAAATTCGATATCAGTTTATTTTACACAAAAGCCAGAAGTTATTGGGTTTTTTAAAGATGATGTTTCCGAGGAACAGGTTTTGGAAGTAAAGAAATCCTTGGAGTCTATGGATTTTGTTGCGGAAGTAAAATATGTCTCTAAAGAAGAGGCTATGCAATCTTTTATCGAAGATGCAAAAGATAATCAAGATATTATTGAAGGTGTTACATCAAATGTTTTCCCGTCACATCTAAATGTGAAATCGACTTCGCTAGATAAAATATCTGCGGTTGGTGATTATTTCAAATCAAATGATCTAATAAGTGATGTTTTGGCTTCGGAAAATGTGGTTTCTACTTTGGCAAAAATTGTGTTTGGAATACAGCTATTTGGTGGAACGCTCCTTTTGGTTTTTACGATTTCAACGATTTTAATAATTTTCCTAACGATCGGTATAACAATATATTCACAAAAGAGCGAAATTATAATTATGAAGTTAGTTGGTGCAACAGATTGGTATGTTAGAGCGCCTTTTATTTATCAAGGAATATTCTCTACTGTTGTTTCGATTTTAATTGCATCTTCTATAATTGTTCCGATTTTATTGACTCAATATCAAAATGTTATGTCGCTTGTGCTTGGCGACTTACAAGTTTCAAGTATTGATTTTTCTGTGATAGCAATTGGCTTATCGGTTGAGCTTGCTTTTGGAATATTGCTTTCAACCATAAGTGGATATTTTGCAACCCGCAGATATATTAATTATTAGCCTCAAATGTCCTTAATTAAAAACAGAATCTTTAAAAACCGAGGGATATTGTTTTATGGCACATCAATTTTATTTGCACTTTTGATATCTTTTTCATTACCCTTTGCTTTTGGATATAAGGAAGTTGATGCTTCAAAAGAGTCTGACCTTCAAGCCGAATTCGATAGACTTACAAAGGCGCTTGAAATTACAAAAAACAAAGGTGTCTCATTACAGAGAGAAAAAGAAATAATTGAAGGTGACATCGCATTAAAGAATATCCAAATCAGGCAGGCTAATTATCAGATTGAACAAAAGCAAGAAGAACTAAAATTGCTTCAGGAAGACATTGATCTATTGGAGATTAGATTATCTCGATTGGGTGAAACAATTGATTATCATAAAGGACTTTTAGCGAAAAGGATTAAGCGTGAATATATCGAGCATCGATATACAACATTTGAACTCTTAATTAGTTCAGATAGTCTAAGTGATTTTATGGCTAGAATTAAATATATACAAAAAGTAGAAGCAGAAGATAAAGAGCTTTTGGATAAAATGAATTCAACAAAAGATAATTATGAAATCGAGCAGGAAGTTTTAGCGGATAAAAAACAGCAAGTTATTGAAATTAAAAAACAAATTGAAGGTCAAAGGGCTCAAGCTGAAAGTTTTAGAGCTTCACTTGAACAACAAAAGCAAGCAAAAGATAGTCTTATTGCTATAACGAAAAACGATGAGAAGAAATATCAAGAATTATTAAGACAGGCGAAGGCAGAGTTAGAAGCAATTCAAAATATTGTTAATAGCATTAATTTTAAGGATGGAAAAGAGATCAAGGAAGGAGAACTAATTGCCATTATGGGCAATTCTGGTTATCCCAATTGTTCGTCAGGTGCTCATTTGCATTTTGAAGTCAGAAAAAACGGTGTTGTTGTTGATCCAGCGAAGTACTTAACGTCTAAGAATTTGTATGTATACGATTATAGCTCTGGCAATAAATCGATAGGATCTGGTGATTGGTCTTGGCCGATGAAGGATCCTACCATCAACCAACGTTATGGGAAGACTCCTTGGTCTTGGCGGTATGCTAGTGGTAAACATGATGGATTGGACATGGGGTCTTCTGACACATATATATATGCACCAGGAGATGGTGTTTTAGCTAAAGGTACTATGAAATGTGGCGGTCCAGTGATTAAGTATGTTGCTATAAATCATGGTGATGGTATCGTCAGCTATTATCTACACGTAAAATAGGTTAGTCCCACAACTATTTTCTAGTGGTATTACCTTTCTACGAAAAAATGTTTTTATACTTGCATTTGAAATAAGTCTTAATTGGGAATAGTATTTGTTAAATATGAAATTATTCGAAGATGCTTTTGTTTTGGTACATATTAGGATTTCTAGTTGTAAAATTTTTGGTGTAAGTGCACGACTTTTTTTGACAGGAAGCGCCGTTTTTTTCATACTTGCAAATGCAGTTCAAATGTATCTATCGACATCAGCAGGTGGAATAAGTTGGGGGTCTTTTGTTGAAGCTGCTTTGTTCACAGTAATTACAATTTACGCAACTCTAATATGGATGATATCTTGGCCAAAAGCTAATAAGATGTTGAACAAAGCAGTCGAATATGAAAAATCCCATAAGCATTCATAAATTATGTTTCACAAGACTTTAGTAACATACGTTTTTTTTATACTTTCTATAATATTTATCAATTTTGTTTTGGTCCTTAAAGTGCCAGATATTTTAGGATATGCAACGGATGTGAAAGTCAATGATTTATTATTTTATACAAATGACCTCCGCGAAAAAAAAGGCCTAGCGGATCTTACTTTGAATGAAACTTTGTCAAAGGCCGCGAACGCAAAGGCAAATGATATGTTCAAAGAAGATTATTGGGCACACACTTCGCCAAGCGGAAAGGAGCCTTGGGATTTTATAATCGGAACTGGATATGATTATATCTACGCTGGTGAAAACTTAGCTGTAGATTTTTCCAAATCAAAAGACGTTGTTGTCGCTTGGAATAATTCCCCATCACACAGAGATAATTTATTGAGTCCTAAATATAATGAAATTGGATTTGCTGTTGTAAATGGTGAACTACAAGGCCGAAAAACAACTTTGGTTGTTCAGATGTTTGGATACCAAAGAGGGAAAGCTCAATTAGCAACGACTCCTCCTGCAACGAGTAAAACTCGTGATGTTAAATCAGCGAATACTCAAGCGGCGGTGCCTATTCCAGAAGTTAAGGAAGTTCCAGAGGCAATTCCAGCTGTTATCGGGTCAGTTTTAAGTTCTGCAACTGTAATGAGCGCATCAAAATATATTGCACTCGCACTCGGCCTTTTTATTTCAATATTTATGTCAATCGATTGGTTATACGTTAAAAGAACTGGAATCATAAAAGTTTCCGGACATACATTTTTTCATATTTTGTTGCTTTTGTTTGCGGTTGCAGGTATTTGGTACACGAATATTGGTTTAGTGTTATGATTTTTATATGAAAAGTAAGCATCATATTATTATAATTTCTATACAGTATGTTGTTTTGATTTTGGCTATGTTTGTAGCATCTTTGCTTTTCCAAAAAACTGCAGATAATTTTAGCCGATTTTATATTTTATTAATTTTATCTTTGCTTTATATTTTGTGGGGCGTTTGGCATCATGGATTCACCGAAAGACTTGATAAATTAATTTTGTTGGAGTATTCATTAGTCTCTGCTATTGTGATACTGTTATCTGCGTTGGGCCTTGGAATCATAAGGTTTTTCTAGTGCCTACATAATAAAATGAAATTTGTCGTAGTTATTCCTACTTATAACGAAAAAGAAAATATTAAAAGAACTATTAACGCTTTGCAGTCTTCGTTTAAATCGATTCTGGGTCATGAAATGCATATACTTGTTACTGATGCGAATTCTCCAGATAAGACAGCAGATGAAGTTCGTGATTTAATAAAACAAGATTCTAATATTCACCTTATTGTTGAAAAGGAAAAAAGAGGTTTGGGCGTTGCTTATTCTGGTGCTATGAATTATGCATTTGATGTTATTAAAGCTGATTCTGTGATCACTTTTGATGCTGATCTTTCACACGATGCAAAAAAGATTCCTGAGTTTGTAAAAGCGATAGAAGATGGAGCTGATTTCGTGTGTGGAACAAGGTATAAAAAAGGTGGAGGCATTCCGCCAGAATGGGGAATACACAGGAAACTTTTGAGTAGGATTGGAAATCTTTATGCAAAAGTTTTATATCTCGAAAGCGGAGTTACAGATTTTACATCTGGATATAAAGGTTTTACAAAAAAAGTTTATCAGAAAATTAGAGATAAGATTTCAGTACACGGTGGATATACTTTTGCAATTTCCACTAATATAGAGCCAATTCGAGAAGGGTTTTCTGTTTCTGAAATTCCATATCATTTCGTGGATCGTGTAAAAGGGAAATCCAAAATGAAATCAGAATATTTTTTTAATGCATTTTTGTTTGTTACGAAAATAAGAATCTTGGACTTTTTTGCGTCTAGGTTCGGAAAAGTTTTTGTAGCAGGTGGTGTTGGCGCAGTTTTGCAACTTGTTACATATGGAGTAGTTTTTCATCCAGTGATAGAGTTTTCAAACGTATTTAATTTAGCATTTGATTCGTTTTTATTTGGTGTAAAAATTCATCCAAGATTTTTATTATCACAGTTTCTAGCAATTGAGGTAGGTGTTGCTTCTTCTTATTTGGCAAATAATTACTGGGCTTTTTCAGACAAGAAAAGGTCTGGTTTTAAATTGTTCACTGGTTTTTTTAAGAACAATACAATTATCGCAGGTGCAATATTGATACAGCTTGTAATTGGTCAGTCTTTAGCGTTTTTATTTGGATCAGGCATTTTAAGAAACTATGTGTATCAAGTTGTTGGCATTTTAGTCGGGCTTTTTTGGAATTTTCATTTCTATAAAAAAGTTATTTGGAAGTCAAAATAATAATGAAGCAAACTTACATTTCGATTGTCATGCCTGCATATAATGAAGAGCAGAGAATTAGTAAGTGCTTACTTTCTATAAATGAATTCATGAAGACGCAAGATTATGAATATGAAGTAATTGTTTCAGACGATGGATCTACAGATAAAACTATAGCAATTGTTGAGGAATTTATGCATGAATGGAAATCACTAAAGATTATAAAGAATAAGCACAAAGGGAAAGCACCTGCAATTATTTCCGGTGTTTATGCATCTAACTCTAAATTTACTTTGCTTACAGATGTTGATTTGTCTGTTCCTATTAATGAGCTTCCAAAACTTTTAAACTGGGTTGACGAGAAGGGTTTTGATGCTGCGATAGCAAGCAGAGAAGGAGTAGGTGCAAAAAGAATTAATGAGCCACTTTCAAGGCATATTATGGGAAGGGTTTTTAATCTTTTAGTTCAATCCCTTGTTTTACCTGGAGTTAATGATACTCAATGTGGTTTTAAACTTTTTAGTTCTGATGTTATTAAGACTGTTTTTAAACATACGATTTTATATGGTGTTGATGATGAAGAAATAAAGGGTGCAAAAGTTTCTGCATTTGATGTGGAATTGTTGTACGTCGCAAAGCTTCTTGGATACAAAATAAAAGAAGTTCCCGTAACTTGGACGTATAAAGACAAAAGTAAAGTTCATAATTTAAAAGATTCATATTATAATGCGAAAGATGTAGTCAGAGTTCGTTTAAATAGTTTGAAAGGTTTATATAAAAAATGAAAATCACTTTAATTGGAACGGGATACGTAGGCCTAGTATCTGGAGCAGTTTTTGCAGATTGGGGACATGAAGTTGTTTGTCTTGATATAGATCAAAAAAAGGTAGACAAGATTAAAGACGGAATAATGCCAATATACGAAGAAGGATTGGAGGAATTAGTTAAACGTGTCCAAGCAGAAGGCAAATTTGTCGCTACAACTGATTATGAAATGGCAGTTAATCATGGTGAGCTTATTTTTATTTGTGTTGGAACTCCAAGCAACGAATCGGGTGCTGCTGATTTGAGCTATGTTTTTTCAGCTGCTGAATCAATTGGAAAATACATGAAGGAAGGCGAATACAAAGTTGTAATAACAAAAAGCACAGTTCCTGTAAAAACTAGTGAAAAGGTTAGTGAACATATTAAAGTTGGAGCTGGTTCAAAAAAGGTTGATTACGATGTTGCATCAAATCCTGAATTTTTAAGAGAAGGAACTTCTATTTTTGATGCGAATAATGCAGATCGTGTTGTTATTGGTTCAGGTTCTGAAAAAGCGTTGAATCTACTTGAGTCTTTATATGCTGGCTTAAATACAACTATTGTTAAAACTGATCTTGCAAGCTCAGAACTTATTAAATATGCAGCTAATGCATTTTTAGCAACAAAGATTTCTTTTATAAATGAGATTTCTCAAATTTGCGAAAGAACCGGAGCTGATGTTAAATCCGTTGCAATCGGTATGGGTTTAGATAATAGAATTGGGCCAAAATTTTTAAATGCTGGAATTGGGTATGGTGGATCTTGTTTTCCAAAAGATGTAGAAGCTTTGTATAGGACAAGTAGTCAAAATTTGTATGACTTTAGACTTTTGCGTGGAGTTATGGATGCAAACGAGAGACAGAAAATTTATTTTATGAATAAAATTTGGGATAAATATGGAACTAATCTTTCAAAATATACATTTGGAATTTTAGGCGCCGCGTTCAAAAACGATACCGATGATACAAGAAAATCAGTTGCAATAGAAATAATTAAGATCCTCCGCGGCGCCGGAGCTAAAATGAAATTGTTTGATCCAGCCGCAATGGAAAATGCAAAAAAAGAGTTAGGCAATGATTACATTACATACATGGAATCAGCTGAAAATTCTTTTGAAGCAGTAGACGCTATAATAATTTTAACCGAGTGGAAAGAATTTGCGTCTTTGGATTACGAAAAGCTTTCTTCAAAAATGAAGGGAAAAGTAGTTTTTGATGGAAGAAATTTGCTTGATCCAAAAGAAATGAAAAAACTTGGATACGAATATTTCGGTATCGGAAGACATAAAGTTTAAAAAAAATATGAAAATTTTAGTAACCGGAGGTGCAGGCTATATCGGATCGCATACGGTTTTGGAGCTTTTAAATGCAGGACATGATGTAGTGGTTTTTGATTCTTTGGAAAAGTCGACTTTAAAAAACCTCGATGAGATCAAAATAATGACAGGAAAGAATATTTCTTTTATGAAAGGAGATCTTCTTTCATATGATTTAGCTTCGCTTCTTAAGGAGCAATCTCCAAATGCCATCATTCACTTCGCAGGTTATAAAAATGCAGGAGAGTCGGTTAAGGAGCCTTCCAAGTATCACAGGACAAACGTTTATGGGACTTTTTTACTCTTAGAGGCGATGAGGGAAACTAACGTCAATAAGATTGTTTTTTCTTCGTCATGTTCGATTTTTGGAAATCCTGAAAAATTACCTATTTCAGAAGACTTACTTCCAAATCCAATTAGTGCATATGGAAAAAGCAAATTAATGGTTGAATATATGCTAAAGGATTATGAAATTGCATATGGAATTTCATCAGTAGCTCTAAGATATTTTAATGCAGCGGGTGCGCATGAATCCGGCAAAATCGGTGAAGAAGTAAAAGCAACTGGAAATATTATTCCTTTGATTATGGAAAACCTTCTTGGTCATAGATCTGGTTTTACTTTATTTGGAGATAAATTTAATACACCCGATGGAACACAAGAAAGAGACTATGTTCACGTAATGGATTTAGCAAATGGGCATTTGAAGGCATTAGAAAAATTAGAGTACTCCGAAGGATTTTTCTTTTACAATCTTGGTACGGGAACTCCTTCAAGTAACAAAAAGTTAATTGAGCTATCAGAAAATATTTCTGGCAAAAAACTTGCATATGAGATTTCAGGGCCAAGAGCGGGAGATCCTGATTTTGTTTATGCAGATCCTAAAAAAGCAAATACAGAATTAGGTTGGACGCCAAAATATTCAATTGAAGAAATCATAAAGGCGGCTTGGAATTGGCATTCGAAGAATCTTTCTTAATTCCTTTTGTAATTATCGCCAAGAATACACTTCCCCAACCGACGATAAAAAATCCAAGAGGTAGTAGTTTTTGAAATGTATGAACAAGTATTGATCTAAATCCTGCATCTTCATTTTCAAGGGATAAAGATTCTAATGTTTGGTTTTGAAGTCCTTCTATTATATGTTTGTCGTATTCAAATCCAACTAAAAGTGTCAAAAATCCAACTAACAATAGGGTTGCAAATCTAGAAGGTTTATATAGCAAAAGTCCAAGTGCAATTAATGCCCCAATAAAAAATGCGATTGCATATTGATTGTGCGCGAATGTTAAAAAAGCTGTGTTAAAAAGACTTTGTTTTAATCCCATGAATTTAGTTTAACATTAATGCAATTATATTTTTTTGAGTTTTCGAGCGAGCATTTCTGTTTCTAATAGAAGATCTTGGATTTCTTCGATGCCTTTTTGCCAAAAGTCTTTTTTGGAAATATCAATTCCTAAATCCATAAATATATCTTGAGGTGATTTGGAAGTTCCCGCTGACATGAAGATTTTCACTTTGCTTATATAGGAATTATCACTTTTCACTTGGTTTTGAAGAGATTTTGAAATTAAAAGGCCACTTGCATATGAATACACGTAGAAAAATGATCTAATGTGGCTCCAATATACCCACCAGTTTTCAGATCCTTTCATCTTTTTCACATAACTTCCCATGTAAGATTTCATATGTTTTGAAAAAATTTCGCCAATTTTTTCTTTTGGTAAATATCCATCTTTTCTAAATTGTAAGTGGAGTTCCTGCTCGAATTTATAACATGCAACTTGTCTAAAAATTGTGCTTACGTCATCGTTTAGTTTCATCATCATTAAAGAAAGCTTTGTCCCGTCATCACACGATTTAAGAAGTTCATCTGTGACAAAGTCTTCCATGAATGTGCTTGCGACTTCAGCAGTTGAAAGAGGAGTTCCAAAATTCAAACCATTTTGTGATTTTTTTATTAACTCGTTATTTATTCCGTGGCCTAATTCATGCGCAAGGGTTAATACGTCTTGCAATTTGTTGTCGTGATTAAGAAGTACAAATGTCGGTTGATTAATTGTTCCGTGTATGCAAAAAGCACCACTATGTTTTCCCTTATTCGGAAATACATCAATATTTCCATCTTCTAAAAATTTATTAAAGATTTCTGAAAACTCTGTATCTAAATTATTAAATGTGGTTTTTACAAGTTCGACTGAATTTTCAAATGTATATTCTTTTTGGAATTCTCCATATGGAACATTTCTCTCGTAATATTCAAGTTTTTTTTGTGAAAATAGTTTTGCTTTTAACTTGTAGTAATCTTTTGATATTTGGAAATTATCTGAAACAGATTTAATCATTACATCTACAACTTCACTTGAAATGTCATCGCTAATGTGTCTGGCTAAATCCGGTCTATCAATTTTTCTAAGTTCATCATTAATTTTTTTATCTTGCAAAATAGAATTAAATTCATGTTCTGCAATTTCTGCATATTTGCTTTGAATTTTATTAAATGCTTTTGCGGAATCTTTTCTTACATCTTTATTGACGCTGTTCATTTGGCTTGATATTTCAGAAATGTTTTTTTTAATTTTCTTTTTAGTTTTTTCATCCAAAACAATTGCTTCCTCTTTTGACAAAAATTCTGACGTCATCTTTACCCAGTTAGAATGTGATGTTTGTGATTTTAAATTCAAAATTTTTTCTTCTGGTTCAGAAAGTAAATATTTAGCTTCAACAAAAAGACTTTCTAAAAAATGTTTATATGGTGATAACAATTTTGATTCCAGAAATGTTTTTTGAACTTCTTTTGAAATCTTTGCGATTCGCATAGTGAAAAACTGCATATCGTTTGAAATTTTTGTTTCGAAATCCGTGATTTGGTTAATCTTTGCTTTAACATTTGAATCTGTCTCATCAAGTGCTGATTTTAAAGAAAAATAATATCCAACATTGTTTTCGCCATAATTATTTTGCCAATTTTCAAAATCTATTAATGCTTTATATAAAACTTCTGGATTTGTAAGATACTCGGTGCTTCCTTCCCATTTTGAGATGAATGCGTTTGTCGCCTTTCGAAGATCTTTAAGTTGTTTTGAAATTAGTTCGTCATTTTCTGAATCCAATAATTGTTTTAAGTTCCATGAAGTTTGATACATGATGTTATCCATTGTATCAACAAATACTATATAATGATCCACATGAATGTTTTGCATGTAATTAAAAATGGTGAAGACGCAGACTACAATCTTCAAAAGCTTGTTAATATCCAAACGAAATCTTTAAAATACAATATTTCCGTTATGACAGTTAGAAAGGCTTTATTTAGTGCATCAATCAGGAAGTTCTTTGGCAGGCCATTTGATGCTATTCATGTTCACGCTAGAACAAGTAAGTTCAATAAACTATCAAAAAATGTTATTAATCAAGACATTTCCGATTTTTTTTTGAAAAAGGAATTCTATGCTGATTCTGAATTTCAACTTTTATTAAATAAAGAAATTCTTTTTTATTATTCTGATGGAAATCAAAAAGCAGTAATTAGCCTTATTGAATCAATAAAATATCTTTCGTCTGAATACACTTTAAGAATTATAAAAAATATTCCCGAAGCAGATTTAAAAGCATTTAAGGAATTAATTGAAAACCTCAATATCAAACACAGAGTTAGTTTTGGTTTATCCAGTGAAAATTTATCAATTCGCGATTTAGCGAAAGCATATAAAGATTCGAGATTAGTTGTATTTAATTCCATTGGCACAAATCTGAAAATGAAAATAGTAAAAGCATTGGCATGTGGAATTCCAGTTATAGCATTTTCAAATGAAAAATATTTAGAAATTCCAGGTCTGAAGTTTACAGAATTACAGGGGCCAAAGGCACTCGCAAAGAAGATTAGAGATATCGTAGAAGATGATTTTTGGGTCGATATTGAAAGTGTTTATAATACGTATAGCCTTGAATCACTCGCTGAGTCTCTTGATAAAAAATACCAGGGTTTGAATAATAATTGAATTACGCATTATAATGAATTTATGAAGATTCTTTTGCTTTCCTCAAGATTTTTTCCTCATGTTGGTGGTGTTGAAAAAGTCATAGAGTCTTTGGCAAAAAAATTATCAAAAAATAACGATATTACTGTTCTTTCGTCTCTGGATGAAACCTCTAAAAACATTTTAAAAATCGAAACAGAAATTATTAACAAGGATTCCTATAGATTAAAAAGAATTTGGATGAATGTTCCAAGAAGTTTTTCCGGATTTTTAATTTTCCCATTTCGATTTGTAAGAGGAATATTCGGCCTTGTTCGTTTTTTGAAATCCGAAAAGCCGGATGTTATTAACTTTCATTTTCTTGATGATGTAAGCCTTTATTTATGGGCTTCAAGATTTTTCTATAAAACTCCTTTGGTTGTAAATATTCATGGTAACGATTTGCATGTATTTAGCAAAAATTTATTTTATAGTTTTTTTATTTCTAGTTTATTAAATGGTTCGGATAAGATAATCGTCAATTCTAAATACATGATGAACGATTTATTAAATTTCTTTAAACTTGATTCATCAAAAATTGAAATAATTCCAAATGGGATTGATCTTAAATACATTGAAGGGATTAAACCAAAAAAGTATATTAAGGAAGATTATATATTTTATGTTGGAAGGTTTGTTCGTAAAAAAGGCGTCGACATTTTGATTAGAGCATTTAGTGAAATAAAAAGCAAAGATTTGAAGTTGGTTATAGAAGGAAAAGGCGAGGAACTTAATTCAATAAAAAGTTTAATATCCGATATTAAATTATCAGATAGGGCTATTTTAGCAGGTGGAAATCTTTCCGATGAAGAAAAGTTTTCATATATGAAAGGTGCGTTAGCTGCTGTCATTCCTTCTAGAATTGAGCCTTTTGGAATCGTTGCACTTGAATATTTATCATCCGGAGTCCCGCTAATTGCCTCAAAAACAGGTGGGCTAGTCGATTTGTTAGAAGATAAAAAAAATTGTTTATTTTTTAATAATGAGGATATAAATGATTTAACTTCTAAAATTGACACGCTGATTGATAATAAAAATTTACAAGAAAAACTTTCAGGAAATGGTTTAGAGTTAGCCAGAGAATACACTTGGGATGAGGTTTCTGACAAGTATTTAAAATTATATAAATCAGTTTTAATTAAACCTTAATTATGAATATTGTTGTAATATCAAGGTCTACAAACGCACATTTTATATCAGGCGGAATGGAAACTCAATTAAAAAATCTACTCGAAGGTTTAGTTGACTTAGGTCATAAAGTATTTGTAATCACAACTTCTTATCCATTAGATGGTGAAATCTTTAAGGAAAACAAATTGGAAAAAATAAACGGAGTTGAATATTTTTATATCGGTGATACAACTTCTGGCCTTTTGCCCTTGTCTTTTATTGAGTTCCCGTGGAAGTTATTAGGCATTTTGGATCGTGGAAATAAAAAAGAAGGAAGTAAGAATTTTTTCGAAGAAAGTCTAAAAGTTTTTAATGAACAAAATGCAAAGAAAAAATTCGATATAATAATTTCTCAAAGTACTGGGGCATATGGCATCGCGGGGAAGACAAATCTACCAATAGTCTCAATATCGCACGGAACGATTACTAATGAGATAAAAAATAGATTAAAAACATTAAGGACCTTAAAGAATTGGTTTAGATTTCTGTTAATTGACTTGCCAAAATCGGAATTAGAATTATTAATGTCAAATCGAAAGTTTTATGAACAGGCTTCATCGATTGCTTGTGTCAGTAATATTTTAAAATCGCAATTTCTAGAGGAATATTCAGGGGATCAAAAAAAACGTATATCAAAGAAAACCACAGTTATTTACAATGGCGTTGATTCGGATAAGTTTTCTCCATCAAAAGAAATAAACGATAAATTTAAGGTTTTGTATGTTGGAAGAGTCGATAGAGAAAAAGGAATTGATCTGATTATAAGGGCAATGTCTGAATTGAAATCGCGTAAACTTGATATTTCAGCTGATATTATTGGTGGAGGAATCGAGGAAGCTGATTTAAAGAATTTGGCAACGTCTCTTGATGTTTCAGATAGAGTCAAATTCTTGGGCCAAGTACAAAATGATAAATTAACTAAGTATTATAACGAAGCGAGCTTGTTTGTGTTTCCAAGTAGAAGATTAGAGGGTCAGCCTATGACGGTTGTTGAATCTTTCTGCTCTGGGCTCCCGGTAATTGCGACAAGATCTGGTGGGCTTTCAGAAATAATTGAGGATGGCGTTAACGGAGTTTTCGTCGAATCAGAAAATTACATTGATATTGCAGATAAGGTTGAGGCGCTTTTTGTAAACAAAAAGCGCCTGATTGAAATGTCAAAAAACGCTAGGATTTCGGGCTTAGAGAAATTCAGTAAAGTTTCGATGGTGAAAAGTTATGAAAAGTTGTTAGAATCATTAAGTAATGGAAAAGGAAACTAAAAATTTTAAATTGTCGTTTCCAATTGTAATAATAATATCTTTGATTATTGTTTTTTCGATCTTTATCCGAGCACAAGGACTTTCTTATTCCGGCTTTCAAGGTGACGAAGTAAATCCAATGACATTCCTTTATGGAATGAAAGACGGACCACTTTCTTATTTGATAGAGCAAAAAAGAGCTCCAATGCAGTACATAATCAACCTGATTAATGTTTCTATTTTTGGATATCACAATGAGGGCCAAATTAGATTTCCATATTTGATATTCGGAATTCTCGCTTTCTATACAATTTATAAACTTTCGAATAAGATTTTTGATAAGAATGTAGCCATTTTTGCGACTTTTTTTATGGCGGTTAATGGTCTTTTTATAGCATTTTCTAGAATTACTCAATATCAATCGTTTATGTATTTTTTGATTCCTATTGCGGTTTTGCTTTTTATAAAAGCGCATGAGGCAAATTCACAAAAATTATATTTTTATTCTGGTCTTTTGATGTCTGTTGCTTTGCTTGCGCATTTTGACACTGTTTCAGTAATGCCATTTTTTGTCGTTGTATTTTTATCAGATTTGATTCGCGGATTCGATGTAAAAATATTTAAGAAAAATTTACCTTTTGTTTTAAAATCTGGTTTTACTTTTTTTATAGCTTTTTTAATTCCAGCGGCGATCTATTACATCCCTTACTTTATGCATCCGTCGTTTTCAGATGGAACTTCCGGTTATTTAGAGGGCCGGCTTTTAGGTGGAGGTTTTATGCCAAGAACTCAAATAACTTTAAAGCTTTTGAAAATGTACATTCCGAAATTTCACCTTTACACATTATTTATTCTGGGAAGTTTAGCTCTTGTTTTTAAATCAAAAGATTTAGATATCATTAAGTTCCTCAAATTTAAATTTTCAAAAGGAATTGTTCAAAAGGTTTATTTGCTTTTAGTGTTTGCATTTGTCTTTGCTTCTGAATTTAGCATGTATCCTGTAAAACCAAGACTTTCTACACTAATGGTTTTGGGAACGTCAATTCTTATAAGTGGAATTTTAATTATTTCAAAGAAAATTGATTATAAATTTGCAGCCTTAGCAACTTGGTTTTTGGGAACTTATGCTTTTTATTTTTATGTTATGAAGGATCCAAGAACTCATGTTTATGTTTCGATTTTGCCACTTTTCATTTTAGCAGGTTATGGATTTTGGAAGCTTATAAATATTTTGAAATCGAATTCGTTGCGATATTTGTCGATTTTTATTTTGTTGTTATCGATTTTGTATGTGTGCGGCGTTAACTGGATGATGTTTGTAGATAAGTCTCCAGAGTATCCATGGTGGGATAAGGACTTTTTAGGAACAGCTATTTATCGAATTAAACGCGTAAGGTACGAAAAGATTGAAGGCGTTTTTGGATTTAACCAGTATCGCGGCTGGGATCAAGTCGCTGACATGTATAAAAAAGGATGTCTTGTAGGAACTTATAATTCTAACGAAAAAGATGGTATTACATATTTTTATTTGAGGCATCATCAGGAAAAAGGTGGCCTTTGGGAATTACAGACAGAAAATGTTGATAATTTAATTGTTGTCCCAGGTCCACATAGTTGGGTTTATACAGGTCTTGGCGGAGTTGATGATAAGGATTTTATTTTACTTAAGAAAATTTATTCAAAATATTATTCAGATGAACCGATTTCATATATTTATGGCTTAAAGACGCTTTATCCTGAAGGAAAATTATTATGCGAATAAAATTACCTAGATTTCCAAACGTTGTTTTTTATTTTTTTATTTTTGGACTTCTTTTAAGAGTTGTCGGAATTTGGTTTGGGCTTCCACTTCAGTTAAATATTGATGAACCAACCTTGGTTAGTTCTGTCTTGGATTTAAAGCAAAATATTAATCTTGGACATTTTGAATGGCCTCATTTATATTTCTATATAAATTTGTTCTTTTACGTTATTTTTGGTGCTTTCCGGAAAATTGTTTCATTAATTATTGGAACCCCTTGGTTATACGAAAACCCAAGTCCTTATTTTTTAATCTCAAGATTTCTTTCTGCCGTATTTGGTTCACTAACTATATTTTCCGTATATTTGATTTCAAAAGAAATCTTTTCTGAAAGAGTAGGAAAAATTTCTGCTTTAGTTTTAGCCGTTTTGCCAGTTGCTGTTTATGAAGCACATTTGGCGAAGATGGATACAGCAAATACTTTTTTTACATCAGTTGCCGTTTATTTTATATGGCAGGTTCATAAAAAAGGCGATTTAAAAGCCTTTATATATTCAGGCATTTTAATTGGACTTTCAACTTCTATAAAATATAATGGGGCATTATTGTTTTTGCCTTTACTTATTGCTTACTTACTTCGGAGTGAAAAATACTCAAAAATATTTAGTATTCAGACTTTGAAGAAGTTTTTGTATTCTGGGATTTCTTCAATTATAGCTTTTTTGATAGGTACTCCATTTGCAATTATTGATTACAAGAAGTTTTTTTCTACAGAAAGAAATGTCGGTGCTCTGTGGCAATTTCAAAATGTTGGACAAGTTGAGTGGATAAATTTCCCAAATGAAATCTATAACACATTTATTTTAATGTATAGACAACAGCTGGGATTATTTCTTTGGCTTATTTTTTTAATTCTTATTATCTTGTTTTTATTTTTCAACAAAAGATCAAAGGAATATGTTTTTTTAATGTTTCCTGCGATTTTCTTTTCGCTTTATATAAGTCGATTTGACAGGTCTCCAGGTCACTATTTTTTATTTTTGATACCGTTTTATGTCCCTGCTTTGTCAGGATTTATTGTGGAAATTTATGATTTTATGCAATTAAAATTTAAGAATGTTGTCACGAATAAATTGAACCTATATACATTTGTTACGTTAATTTTATTGACATCAATATATCCTATTTTACAGTCAGACTTTTTGCTTTCAAAAAAGGATACAAGAAATTCTGCATATGAGTGGGTGCAATCAAACCTAAATCAGGATGTGGATTTTCTTTATGTTGTGGGTGAGGAGTTGAAATCTATTCCATTTCAGAAAAATAATACTGAAAAAATTAAAAAGCTTGATAGAAGTTTGATAAAAGTTCCAGCGCCATTTTATATAGTCATCGGAGTGGAGGGTATTATAAAAGAGGACCTTTTAGGTGGCGATCGGGACCCTGATTCATTAAGCGGAAATTCAGGTCCAATCTTAAGTGATGCAACGTTAGAATTTTACGCAGATAATAAAGATAGACTTGGTCCGCCGATTTATATATTCAAGGTTAATTCAGTGGAGCCAGAAGCTGCTGAAGATTAGATCAATTCTTAAAATCTTACTTTGTAATCATATGCAAGTCTTTGTAATCATATGCAAGATTTCAGTTCCTGAAATCTTTGTACTGATTTGTTACGCCTTCACATTTATATAGTTTAACGATATCGTATCCAAAAGGTGCTTTGGGTCCAAAGGTTTTCAGCAAGTAACATTTGTTTGCCAATTCTGAATCAAGTACAAGGTAATCATATTCTGGCCTTGTTATTATGTAATCCGCAAAATAACCATTTTGCATTAATTTTGGATTCGCATAGGTTTTCCCTAGGAAGAATGGTGGGAATGTCCTCATTTGTTCACGGTGCGAAAGGACGACATTTCTTACTTCTGGTTTTGCATCTTTTTTATTTATATATTTTGCAGCTTGTGCATAGAATTCGCCTCTATTTTTAATCGGTAATCCAAAATATTCAAGCCCCTTTGGACCGCCGATTAATTCGGAATGATAGAAAGAATAGACTGGATGATATTTATATGCTGTTAATATATAAAAGAACACGAATACTCCTGAAACAAAATATTTTATGAATTTTTTTGATACGTAGCATTTATACCAAAATAAAGCTACTAAAACTGACATCGGAGGATATAAATTTATTAGGTATCTGTCTTTTATTTTTTCTGGGATTGAAAGTATTGCAATATTAAATACAATAAAAAAAAGTGTCCACGATAAAATTTGTGTGTAGTTTTTATATTTTGAATTGCTGAAATTTTTAAGTGTTAATATAATTCCTCCAATTAGCCCTAAAAAGAATGTAGGTAAACTTCTTATTAATATAGTTTCTGGATAAAACATAAATCTAATTTTTGATATCGTTTCAGCACCTGAACTATCAAATGCAGTTTCCAATATGCCTTCAGAAATTATTTTTTTGATTGTCCAAATAGGCGCTACCCACATTGATGGAAACAAAATATAGAATGTAAAACAAATTATGAATGTATGTAAGAAGCCAGCTCTTAAGATATTTAAAATTGTTTGTGTGTTTAATATTTTGGCTCTATTAAATTCATAAAATATTATAATTAATGCATTAACAGGAAGTGCAATTACTGCATCTACTTTTGTAAGAGCTCCGAGTCCAAGAAGTATTGATGAAATGTAAAAATATTTTTTGTCTTTTCTTGATGTGTGGTAGTGATAAAAAAGTGCTAAGAATGATGCAAACATGAACATAGCAGTTAGCGCAGAAAGATGTAAAAATCTACTTGTTCCTAAAAAGAATGGTTCTAAAGAAAGAACAATTGCGAAAAATATGCCAAATCTTTTATTAACTAATTTAGAAATTAAATAATATTGGAATACACCTAAACCAGAGATCATTACGACTAGGGGAAATATAGATGCAAAATTTAATCTAGGAAATTGTGAGGCCATGAATCTTGGGTTATAGTGAAATGTTTTTTCAAACGCTTTTTCGAATATGTATTTCGATGTTCCACTAGTCCAAAGCATGGTTACACCAGGATGATATTTCTGATATGTCAGTTTATATTCACCTCGTATAATATTTTTTGTAAAATTATCCATGCGTGGATACCAGAATGAGGCGTCGTAGTTTGAAATATCGCCTCCAAGGCCTATGACTCTTGGTATGAAAAATATAAGAAAGATCAACGTATATATAGTTTTTATATACTTGTTGTAAAGGTGTTTTATCACTGCCACAATGTTATCATAAGCTTTAGATGCACAAAATGTACAAATATATAAATGATAATAAGCCTTTTTTCTACTTTCTTTTGTCATATGTCTTTGTAAGAATTTTTTTAATAAACGTTAATTTTACCGAATGGGGAGATACTTTCCGAATGATACGTGGTGCAAGTTATTTGAGTAGTGGATCTTGGCCATTTGATGAAAAAAGATTGCCATTTTATTCACTACTTTTAGTTCCTGGCATTTGGCTAAATGCTGAAGTTTTGTGGGGAAGACTACTTTCTCTTGTTTCATCTTCTGTAACACTTTTGTTTGTCTATCTATTTTATTTGAAATTCATTTCTACTAACAAGAAATTTGCATTGTTATCTGTAATTACTCTTTCCGTAACGTCTGTTTTTGCATATTGGGGTTTTCGTGTAATGGCTGATCCAATTTTTACGATGCTTATTATTTCATTCATTTATTTTTTCATGTTTTTTTA
This sequence comes from candidate division WWE3 bacterium CG_4_9_14_0_2_um_filter_35_11, assembly GCA_002789015.1. GTDB lineage: Bacteria > Patescibacteriota > WWE3 > 2-01-FULL-39-13 > 2-01-FULL-39-13. Next base: position 37,377 of record PFSJ01000018.1, read on the forward strand.
TACCAGCTCTAAGGGCAAAAGTTCATTAACATTTAAGCAGGCTGGAATTCTTTCTTTTATTTTACTCACTGTTACAATGACTCGAATTGAAGGGGCGTTCTTGGCTTTTGGTGTTGGGTTCTTTTTTCTATTCAATAAAAAGTGGCGCGATGCATTTATTTTTTTTGTCCCACAATCACTGATACATGTGCCGTGGATGATTTACACGAAGTTTATATATTCTGGGAATATTCAGAATGATTACTTCGAAGAACTCAGGGGCTTTATTTTTGACATAAAGCGTTTTGAATATTTCTTTTCTTATACAACATTTGTGTTGGTTGTCCCATGTCTAATAGTTTTTTTATTATTTGGAATTTCATATTGGAAAAAAAATAAACTTTTTGGATCAAGTTTATGGATGCCACTTTTAACTTTTCTACTTCTTGAGATAGCGATTGGTTTTATTTGGACTCCTTCTTTGCCAAGAATTTATATGCCAATAATTCCATTCGTTGTGATGTTGTCGGTTTTTGGTATAGAAAAAATAGATTTATCCAAACATAAGATTTTATTTGTTGCTTTGAATTTAGTTTCATTGGGACTATTTATCTATCTGCAGTCTTCCCAGAAATTATATTTTCTAGGAGCTTCAAAATTATTGTTTATTAGTATTATCGGCTTTTCCATATTGATTTCAGTTTCTGCGTTTTTTTCTAAGTATTTTCATAGAATAATTTTTAGTTCAATTATTATTTCAAGCACTTTGATTTCAGGTATTGTTATATACAATCAAAAAGATGTATACAAAACCGTAAAGCAGGGAATTGATTTTATAATCGCTGATCCAGGATTTACTGCATATTCTGATGAGACCGGAAATACGGAATGGTATTTAAAAGATAATTCTGTCTATCTTCCGCAAAATATACAAATGAATGGTGAAGTTCAATATCGAGTATTGAAAAAATGGGATGCTAAATATTTATTATGGACAAATGAATTTAATAGAGGAAGTACATTCGTTGATCCGAAAGCAGATCCGAGATATACGCTTTTAGCTGTTTTTAAACAAGAAATCAAAGATCCTTTTGATGTATTATTGAATAGTTTGAGAATCGTAAATGATGAAAATGCTCAAGTGTTTTATACAAAGGTATATCTAGTTAATTAAAATTTAATGTCAAAAAAATTATCAATAGTTATCCCTGTTTATAACGAGGCCGGATCCGTTTTGAAAGTTTTAGATTCATTAAAAGAGCTTCCAATAGAAATCGAAATCATTGTTGTTGATGATGGCTCAACAGATGGAACTCGCACACTTTTAGATAAATATTCAAAATCTAATAAGCAAATAAAAGTTATTTTAATGGAACAAAATGGTGGGAAGGGGACTGCTCTCCGAGAAGGATTTAATCATGTAACAGGTGATTATACCGTTGTTCAAGATGCTGATTTTGAATATGACCCGAATGATTTAATCACAATGTTTAAATTTGCTTTAGATAATAATGTCGATGTTGTATATGGAAATAGATTTTCAAGCAAAAGATTTTATACAGGCATGGATTGGAAAAACTTTTTAGGAAATAATATTGTACTACCAACAGTGGCAAGCATACTTTATGGCCAATATATTCCAGATGAAGCAACTTGCTACAAAATGTTTAGAACTAATGTTTTGAAATCCATCCCTTTAGTTTGCAAAAGATTTGAGTTTTGTCCAGAAGTTACAGCAAAAGTTAGAAAGAAGGGTTATAGAATTTATAATATCCCGATTAAATATATGCCAAGAACCACAAATGCAGGCAAAAAGTTAAATGCTTTAAAAGATGGATTAGAAGCGATATCGACACTTTTGCGATTTAGATTTTTCGATTGATAATATGAAACCTTTTGGTGGAAAATTTTTCCAATATATAGTGCTAACAATCATTGGAGTTGTTTTTTTGATTTATGCATTTACCCTTGCATATAAAAGATATGTGAATTTTGAATACGGCAAATTTGATCTAGGGAATATGTCACAGATGGTTTGGAATACTTCACGTGGACGCTTTATGGAGGTTACCGACCAATTTGGAACAAATATGCCACGCTGGGGAATGAGTCATGTTGATCCTATCCTCGCGGTTTTCGCTCCGATATATTTGTTTTACGATAATCCAATGATTTTAGTTTTTGTTCAGCACGTTGTAATTATTTCCGCAATTTTCCCGATATATCTTCTTTGTATAAAAAGATTCAAAAATAAGATCGTTTCTTTTTCTGTCGTTTTAACATATTTAATGTATCCAGCAATCGGATTTACTTTAGTTTGGACTGGATATCACGGGATTTCATTTGTTGCCCCTTTTTTTATTTGGCTTGTTTGGATTTTAGAGAAGAATGATTTTTTTGGCAAAAAAACGACTTCCCAAAAAGGTTTAATTATTTATTGGATCTTAATTATTCTAATGTTGCTTGGGAAAGAAGAAGTTGGGGCAATACTTTCCGTTTACGCATTATTTATATATTCAAAAAACAAGAAACTTGCAATTCAAACTTTTTTAATAAGTTTTATTTGGTTTGCTTTCGCATTTTTCATTGTTATTCCTGCATACTCTGATTTGCGAAAGCAAAGTATAGATACATTTATTGAGAAGACTGCAATGTTTGACGGGAATCCTGATGGTATCGATCAAGGCAATTTTTTTATTCACAGATATGAATATCTTGGTTCTACATATGGTGAAATGATAAAGAATTCAATATCTAGGCCTTGGCTAATAACAAATGTAGTGTTTTCAAAGGATAAACTTTTGGCATTAAATAATTTGTTTGGGCCACTTGGATATCTTGTTTTTTTAGTTCCCGTTTGGATTGTTTCTGTTCCTGATCTAGCCATAGTTTTATTAAGTAAAGATGAGATTTTTGACATTTCAAATCATAGAATTGCTTTTATGATTTCGGCTTTATTTCTTTCTTATATATATTTCTTATCAAGATTTAAGATTTTCGACAAGAAAATACTGAATGTTAGTTATCGGGTTATTTTCTCTATATCAATATTATTTGTTACATTTTATTTTTCCTTAATAACCAAAAACCCAATTTATGTCTCTGTAGAAAGTCTTATTCAAAACAAGATTATTGGTAAGGTTTTTTCAAAAAGCAATGATGCCTTTATCTCATATAAGCTTGGTGAAATAAGGCGAGCGAGTATTCCAAGAAATGATAATGAATGTTTAAACGAAATGTCGGATTTAATTTCAGATAAGAATCCAGAAATTTATAGTGGCCCAGATTATCTTGGTGCACAAAGTTCGAATCGGTTAGTTAACGCTTTATATCCTGCAAGATATTGGGATGCCGATTTAATTTTATCTGATATTTTTGAAACTAAAACCATTGGTCCACTTGATTATAGCGGATGGACATTTAACAAAGAGACATTAAGGCGATTGATAGAATCCAATAATTATAGGCATGTCTACAGTTGTGGAAAAATTTCTGCATTTGAAAAGGGGAAAATAAACGATTTTTCAACTTTTGTTGAATTGGCAAGTTATAAGGATTTTGATCGATCGAAAGTTGAGTTTGGGACCGATAGAATAAAATTGAACCTTTCAACAGAATATATTAAAGTTTCAGAAAAAATAAGTAGACACGGTGCAGGCTATATAAGAATTTTATTACAAAAAGTAGGTGGTAATTTTTTGGATAAGGCGACGTTTTGGACATTTGAGAATGTTGAAGATAAGAACGAAAAGTTTGTGGTGATTGATTACTTATCAAATGGATTCATGGGATCGTTGGATCGTTCTGATTATGGACAATTAGTCCTTGAAACTTATTATCCAATTATCCCTGAGAGATTTTCAGCTGGAAAATACAATGTATTTTTTGGTGTTGGTGATCTTCTGAACGCTAAAGAGATTTTTATTGGCCAAACAGAATTAGTAAATGATTAAATTTAAATTTCGAAACGACTATATAATTTGGGTCGTAGGGCTTTTACTCCTTTTATTGATGACTCCATTAGTAAGTCGCATTAATTTTATGCAAAATGATGATTGGGTTTATTATAAAACCGTTGAGAATTTCCTAAAATATGATTTTAAATTGGCCCCGATGATTGGCAGTACTTTTTTTACTCAAGGATTTTTTGGATATATTTTTTCAAAAATATTTGGTTTGATGAATTTACCGTTTTTAACGTTGGCTGTTTCTGTCGGAAACTTTGTAATAATATCTTTTATACTGAATAAGCAAGTTAAAATTTCTATCTTAAAATCTATTTTGTTAGGACTACTTTTGTTTTTATCTCCGCTTCATTTTTATTCTACTTTTGGTTTTATGACTGAAAATTTTGTTTTGTTTTTTCTTCTAGTTGGAATTTATTTTACAAACGAATTTTTTCACACTGAAAGAAAGTTGCCTTTTGTGTTATCAAATTTGTTTTTTATACTTGGGTTTTTCACTAAGCAATATCTTGTAGTTGCATTTATATCAATTGCGATTGTTTTACTAGTAAGAAAATTCTACAAGTATTTATTTATTGAAATTCTAATTACACTTGTTCTAATTTTGTATTATTACATTTTTTTTCCAAAAACAGGTATAATTGAAAATCAATCTGTGCAGCTTTCGAATTTATTTAATTTGGGGAAATCGTATCCACTGATATTTATATCGTTTATCTATTTTTCAGCAATGCTTTTGCCTTTAGTTTATCTTTTTATATTAAATAGTTTGAGAGGACGCTCGTATTCCAAAATCACTTTATATTTAATTTGTGCAGTTTGCCTTGCGTTTGTATCTAAGAATTTATTTTTATCGACCGATTACTATCTTAAAGATTTCCCATATACTGGGAACACTTTTGATAGAAAAGGATTTTTTCCTGGAGATCTTGATGGAAATAAATATTCATGGAGGGGTATTTTTGATGTTATGAGGTTCTGGGATTTGTTGTCAGTGTTTGGATTTTCGACCTTTGCTATTTTAGCTTTTTCTAAATTCAAATTTAAGCTTATTGAAAACATGAATTTCATTTCTGTTTTTTTTGTTTTATATCTTGGGTTGTTTTTAGTTTCTTGGAATACATATGATAGATATTTTCTGCCCTTAATAGCCACTGGGGTTTTAGCATTATCTAAATATATGGATTTTAATAAATTTAAATTTGTAAATATTAGCTTAATTTTATTTTTGTTATTTCTAGGATTTATTGATTTTCAGTTTTCTAAAGATTATGTCGGTTGGCAAAACTATGTTTGGAATAAATCGAATGAGATTTCCAAAAATCAAAAGATAGCGAAGGATAGAATATCTTCCTCCAGAGCATGGAACAAGTATTACAATGTCACTTCGGACTATGACTACAAATTCTCATTTGATTCACTGGGTTTGCTTGAAAATCCTAATGAATATAATCTGATTGAGGCGTATAAAAATTACTATAAATTCAGCATTTTTATTAATCCGTATGTTTATCTGTATTCAAAGTAGCGTGTATACTTCAAGAAAGTTTTTTAATCTATTATGAAATTTAGCTGGTCGGTTATATCTATAATATCTAGATTTTTTGCTGTCGCAATTGGACTTATTCAATCAGTTATTATTGTTAAGCTTTTGACGGTTTCGGATTATGGGCTTGTAGGCCTTGTTACATCAATTGCGGCAATTGTTGGTGTGTATCAAAACTTAGGAATATCTTCCGGTTCTACACGGGAAATTGCTGCTGCCAAAAATAAGGACGAGGCATTTAAAGTATTTATCGGATCTACCATTGTTCGGTATTTCATTTCTTTGCCTTTAGTCTTAGGACTTTTTATTTTCGCACCATATTTAGGAAATGTTTATTATCATAGACCTGAAATCATAAATCCTTTAAGAATTTTTAGTCTAATCCTTTTTATACAAGCTTTACAATCCGTTTTGAATTCCGTAATACAAGGTATAAAAAAATTTAAATTTTTATTTATTTTTCAGGCTTTAATTTCTATCGTTAGCATAATTATTTACATACCCTTTTTAATTGAATATGGCTATCTCGGGTATTTTTATGCATTGCTTGCTTTTAATATAGTTTCAACGCTTGTTCTAGGAATTTATGTTCTGAAAGTTTTTTCAGGACACTTGGTATTACCTGATGGGGCGGAGTTAAAAATGATTGTTCTTTCAGTTTTTAAAATCGGACTGTTTGTATACTTTATAAAAATATTGTTCATGCAGTGGCAAAAGTTGGGGCCAGTACTTTTAGGAAAGGATTTATCCGATGAAATGATTGGTATTTTTAGTTTCGCATTACTTGTTGCATCGAAAATAACAACAATTTCTGATGCTGTAACAGATGTCACTTTACCATCAATGACTTCTGTTTTTGAAAAGTCAAAACACGAATTCAAAAATGTATTTTTGAAAGGCAATGGTAAGGCATATTTTTTAATTTTATTTTCATCTGTTTTTTTAATCATTTTTAAATTTGAATTATTTCAATTTGTTGATTTTATTTTTAGTTTTATTGGCAAAGATCCGATAACGACAAGATATTCTAGTGCCTTCAGGCTTATGGATCCGTTGATTTTGGCTTTTTGGGCATATTCACATATTAATTTGTTAAAATCTGGAGTTGCTGTTCCTGTAAGAAAATTGTGGGGGGCATTAATCTCATATGCGATCATGTTCTTGCTTACTATAGCGATTTATTATTCATATGGGTTTTCGGATTCACTTATGTGGTTTTCAGTTGCAATGGGGCTTGGTGGATTAGTTGCCTATATTGTATTCATTTTCTTTATTAAAAAAGAAGTTGGTTTTTATCCAATTACTAAAGGGGACATTGTTTATACCTTTTTATCTTTATTCCTTCTAGTTGGATATTATTCCAACTTGAGTCATTTGATATTAGGTTTTATCTATTTAGGCATAAGCTATGTATTATATAATAAGGTTTATTCTAAGTAATAAAGAACTTTGCTTAATCTTTTTGCTAGCATTAATTTTACGGTTAATTGGTATTACTCATGGATATCCGTTCATCTATAATATCGATGAACCCGCGTTGGTAAGGAGTACCTTAGGTTTAAATTTTACGCCTTTAATAGATCATTTCGATTGGCCACATTTTAACTATTATTTTAATTATTTTTTCTATTTCATATTTATTAAGGCTAGAGCGTTAATCCAAATTTTAAATTTGAGACCTGTAGTCGAAGGCCTTTTGCCGATTATCTGGAATGACCCATTTATTTTTTACTTGATATCAAGAATTTTGAGTGCGATTTTGGGTGCGGTAACTGTTGTCCCAATTTATTTTTTGACTTTGGAAATTTCGAAGAATAGCAAATCTGCATATTTGGCCGGACTTTTTATGTCGGTAATCCCGTTTCATTCATACTATTCACACTTTGCGCTACAAGACGGAATAATGCTTTTTTGGATTAGTTGCGGAGTTTATTTTTCGTATATTGGTGTAATAAGAAACAACTTGAAATCATATTTATTATCAGGATTATTTTTTGGTTTAGCAGTCGGGACAAAATATAACGCTATTTTATTTATGGCTATGGTTCCAGCTTTTTCAATTGAAAAATATTTATCAGATCGTAAAGACTTTTTCCAAATGTTTAAAAATGGAATTTATTTATCCATAGTTTCTGGAATTACTTTTGTTTTGACAACGTATAGTTTGATCTTTAAGTGGTCAATTTTTTGGTCTGAAGAATTTGGGAAAGGAATGTTGTGGCAACTTAAATATAATGTTATTGCGTTGCCATTTTCAGAGTATCCACAAGCAATTATAGAAAATATAAAAGAATTGAGTCAGGATTTTAGCATTTTTGGTTTAGCAATTATAGCTTTAGGAGTTATTAATATTTTAAGGAGTAAAAAAAGTATTGGTGTGACATCGATGATTTTAGCTTCCACTATATATTTTCTATATGTGTCGAGATTTAATAGGAGTCCATCTCATTATTTTTTACCTATATATTTATTTTTGCCGATTTTTGCTAGTTATGCATTTTTATTTAATTCAAAGAAGATGAATTTTCTACTTTATTTGTTGCTTTTTTCTATGTTTATTACAACTTTCTGGTCGACGATAAAATTTATCAGGTTAAATACGAAAACAGAAGCTATAAATAAATACGCCGAAACATACAAAAATAAAATTTACTATAATGGCGAAGGGCTCGATTCCGCAAATGGAATAAATAATATAGGCATGAAGAAATATAATGATGATATTGTCTTGACATCAGACAATATATTAATTTCAGAAATAGAAATTAAAAGTGATAAAATCAAACAAGTTGAATATATAGATTCAAAAAACAGATATGGAAATTCAATATATGTATACACAGGTAATTAACAAAATTAAAAATTTACCAACGACTCTTTATATATTTTTGTTTGCTTTTTTGTATCGCTTGCCATCTTTGGGCGTGGATTTTATAAATAACGATGCATTTTTATGGAAAAGTAGAAGCTACGAATTCGGAAAAGCTTTGATGTCATTAGATTTTGCGAAAACTGCTGTTACGTATCATCCCGGAATTCCTCTTTTGTGGAGCCAATTTATAGCAATAAAAATTTATTCGCTTTTAGATTTTCTCATATATAAAGGGGTGCTATCTCCGAACGCTGAATTTATTACAAACCACATTATTCAAAAAACAGTTTTAGTTTTTTTTACTTCTGTATTAGTTGCTTTAGCATTCTTCTTACTCAAAAAAATAATTGGTCAAAGATCTTCGATTCTAGTAATTATGTTTGTTCTTTTGGAGCCTTTTTATTTAGGTCTTTCAAGAGCAATCCATACAGATACCATGATTTCACTTTTCATGTTTATCTCGTGTTTATACTTTTATATCGCATTTTCTAAAGACAACATAATTGAAAGAAATGGTAAAGAGGCGATTTTATCTGGTGTTTTTATAGGTTTGGCAGCTTTAACAAAAAGCTCTGCATTATTTTTAATTCCATTTTATGTTTTGGGATACCTAATTTTAAGAAGGTTTGATTTTTCTGAAATAAAAAAATTATTAATTGTTTATCTATTTTTTATATTAAGTTTTTTTGCTTTTTGGCCTGCCATGTGGGTAAATCCAGTCGGGTCCTTAAATCTTTACCTATTTAAGGGAGTTGAAGGGGTGGCCCTCGAAGAGGGCCACGGACATATATGGTTTGGTGTAGAAACACTTGATCCGGGTCCACTTTTTTATCCGATAGCGTTTGTTTCTCGGTATTCAATGTTTATGGTTTTGATGTTTGTATTCGGGATTTATTTTTCAATTAAAAATTTTAAAAGAAAGTACAAGTTCAACATTAACCTTATTTATTGGTTTGCCTTTATTGCATTCTATTTTTTGATGTTGACTTTTGTTTCAAAGAAGTTGGATAGATATCTTCTTCCTATAACTTTTCCAGTTGCTATTTTTTCTGTATATTGGATTAGAAATTACTTTTCTAAAAAAGTTTTGGCCCTAATTTTTTCACTTTTTGTTTTTGGTAGATTTGTAATTTTATTTGGCCTACATCCGAACTATTTGGCTTATTACAGTCAACTAGTTGGTGGAATGGAAAATGGAAGAACTTTGATTGAACCTAAATGGTTGATTGCATATGATAAAGTCGCACTATTTTTTAATAGTGACGATGAACCAGAAAAAGTAAAAGTTGCGATCGCCGATTTTGATTATTTAAGACCATTTGCGAAATTTGAGGTTTTGAATATAAGAGTAGAAGAGGAGCGCAATAAAGCTGATTATTTTGTTTTGCCAGTGTATAGGGAAGAGCGAAATAAATTTTATCTTGATAGCTATAATTTGGAAAAATTAAATGATGTGATAACTGTTTCAGGCGTAGAGTATTATCAAATTTATAAAAGCCGAGGCAAAAAATAGTGAAAAAGGATATTTTGATAATTCTTGCGATTTTTCTGTTTTCTTTTGGTTTTAGATTGTGGAACATAACGAAACACTTTGAAGTTTGGGACGAAACCGCGGTTGTTAGGGTCGGGGAAATCTATATTAATTCAATTAAATCTCTTGATTTTAGTGAAAATACATGGAAATTAAATAAGGAACATCCGCCTTTTTCGAAATATTTTTATGGAGCATCAAGAATCGTTACTTTGAATTCTGATTATTTAAGCAATAATATTGATCAGGATTTTCCACTCGGAAGAAGATATTCATTACAAAGAATCTTAAGCGCTTTTGTTGGCTCTATTACAATTGTTCTTTTATATATATTGGCAAGTAAGTTCTACAATTCGAAAATTGCATTGATATCAAGCCTTATATTATCTTTGACGCCCCATTATTTTGCACATAGCAGAGTTGCAACCCAAGAGAATTTTGTTTCCTTTATGACTTTAGTCACAGTTTGCTTTTTCTTTTTTGCATTACGTACACGAAAACTTAAACATCGGTTTTACATTATCTCTGGAGTTTTGTTAGGACTTTCAATTGCAACAAAATATAACTCACTTTTCTTTTTAGTATTGTTTTTACTTCTCACTCTGTCTGAGTTTGGTCGTCGTTTTTTAAAATCAAGATTCTTGATTTTAAAAAACGACCTAATTTTAATTCCATTTTTAGCTTTAGGAACTTTCTACGCTGTTTGGCCGTGGCTTTGGCCAGATCCAGTTGGAAGATTTTTATCAAGCGTAAGTCGTATAAATGGTTCAAGATATTTCGAATACTTTTTAGGACAATTTCCATCTCCGCACTCTTGGTATTATTTTTTTGTTTATTTATTTGCTACAACGCCCCCAATTATTTTGCTTGGAGTTTTCCTTTTTGGGATTAAATTCATATTCAAAAGGGGAAAATACGATTTTTGGTTTCTGATGTATTTTTTAACGCCATTAATGGCTACGTTTTCACCTCTTAAAATGGATGGCATAAGATATATATTTCCAATATATCCTGCAATGGCAATTATTTCTGGAGTAGGATTTTATTTTCTAATCGATATTTCCGGAAAATTTATAGATTCGACATATAAATCAATTGTTGAATTTGCAACTCCAGTTATTGTATTCGGAATACTTTTTATGACGATACTAATATATCATCCATTTTATTTCGATTACTATAATATATTTTTTGGAGGCCCATCAGGAGTTTATAAAAACCGATTATTTGATTTTGGTTATTGGGGAGAAGGATTAAGAGACGGCATGAATTTTATATATAAGGAGGACCCAGATATTAGAAAGAAAGTATATCTTAAGATTTTACCAGTGCACGTATTGCCACCTTATAAAAATAACACTGTATACGTTGATGAAATTGAGAAAGCTGACTACGTGATAATAAATCCTGCTGGAGAGTGGTTAAATCAGACAAATTATCTTGATTATGATTTTCCATACAATTTTGATATCGTATTTGAGGAAGCATTGATGGATGCTCCGATTGTTCAAGTTTATAAAAGGAAGTTTCCGTATATCGGGAAATTATGAATAAAAAAAGATTGTTGATGTGTTATCACTCATCAGAATATGGTGGAGTAGAAAAACAAATACTAGATATTATAAAAGGGCTTTCTGAAAAGATTGAAATTATTGTGGTTTGTCCAGAAGGTCCAATGGTAAAGGAATATTTAAGTGGCGGGGCGATAAAGCATATTGCTTTATCGCCCCGCCATGAAGCGGATTTGCAGTATGCACTGCAAATCCGCCAACTCATAATTCTAGAAAAAATAGATATCGTACATTCTCATGAACTTTTAACTGGATCTCTTGCAACTTTTGGTGGGTGGCTTGCTTCATTTAGAAAACCTGTAAAAAGAATTTATCATGTTCATACACCTTTTTCTTGGTGGAGACACAATTTTCTCAAAAGTTTACCAGCACTTTTCATAAATACATTTGTTAATTTTATTGTCGGTAATATTTTTGCAACGGATGTTTTAGCACTTACTCCATCTATTAAAAGACATAGAATATTTAATGAATTTATCTCTCCAACAAAAATCAGAGTACTTCCAAATGGAATTGAGAATGAGTACTTCAGTTTTTCGCAATTACAAAGAAATTCCTTTAGAAAAAAATGGCGCATTCCAGTTGACACATTTGTTATAGGAAATATTTCTCGTTTTACAAAGGAAAAAGGTCATGAAGTTTTAATTAACGCTTTTTCACAAATTAAGAAACAAAATCCAGGTAAGAATATGCTTTTGCTTCTTGCTGGTGGAGGAATTCTTTTAAACGAGATAAAGTCTTTATCTAAAAACCTTGGTATTTATGAAAGTGTAATTTTTACAGATCAATTTTTAGAATCGGATAAGATTGGAATATTATCTTCAATTGATTTATTTGTATTTCCATCCTATGCCGAAGGCTTTGGAATTGCTATTCTTGAATCAATGTCTATGGGAATTCCTACAGTAGCTTCTAACCTACCTGTATTAAAAGATGTTGGTGGCGATGCTGTAATTTATGCGAAAACAGGAGATCCCAGCGATTTTGCGGCTAAAATGAGGGCTATCCCTGATGTTTCATCAGGGGTAGCCCTCCTAAAAAGGGCCGAAGTCTTTTCGATGCGAAATTTCATCAAGAATTATTCAGGCCTTTATAACCTATGAAAATATTATTTCAATCGCGAGTAGATCTTTATAATCCAAGAGGTGGCGATACATTTCAAATTGAAAAAACAAAATCCGCAATTGAAAAACTTGATCCAAATATAAAAATTGATATTTCATTAAATGTTCATGAAAAGAATATTTCTGATTATGATATTGTTCATCTTTTTAATATAGATTGGGTTTGTGAAACTTATATGCAAGCAAAATTTGCAAAGGATCATCATAAGCCGCTTGTTATTTCAGCTATACATCATTCATACAAAGAAGTTTTAGATTTCGAAAATTTTGCAAGATATGACATAAGACGAATTTATAATCTTATTGTGAAAAGCCAGCCATTAAGAGATGTTGGCAAAAATGTGTATCGTAGTTTTTTCAATAGAAAAAAGCTGTACCCGACAATTTTGCAAGTTTTAATGGGTATAAGAAATCAGCAGAGGAAAATTCTTCGCATGTCAGATATCGTTTTAGTTCAAACTAAGCAGGAATCTAAAGATTTGATTACTGATTTTGGCGTATCTGATTTTAAATCGGAATTAGTCGTAAACGGCGTAGATGCTGATATTTTTAATAATGCTTCAAGATCTCCGTTTCAAAAGTTTTTTATGGAAAAATATTCAGTTGATATTTCTAAAAAGAAGGTTTTGTTGAATGTTGGAAGAGTTGAACCACGAAAAAACCAATTAAATTTAATTAAAGCTTTTGAAATGTTAAAGGAATCGCAAAGTTTTGATGGCTATATTTTAATTTTTGTAGGAGTTCTCTCAGAACGAAGTCCAGAATATATTTATAGGTTTAATAGTGAAATTAAAAATCATGAAGACATTTTTTATGTTGGAGCTTTACCTCAACAGATGTTAGCTTCCGCAATGTCACAAGATGGAATTTATGTTCATCCAAGTTGGTTTGAAACAACAGGCCTTGTTTCTTTAGAGGCTACTTTAGCAGGTATGACTCCAGTTGTTTCTGGCGATCGTGTTAAAGAGTATTTGGGTGATTATGGCTATTATTGCGATCCAAAAAGCCCCGAAAGTATAAAGAATGCTATACTAAAAGCGAGTGAAAGCTCGAAAAATACTGATGTATTAAGAAAGCGTATTCTTCGTGAATTTACTTGGGATAATGCGGCTTTACAAACTATTTTTGTTTATAAAAGCTTGTTATCTAAATCAAAATAAATGGATTACATAATGCTCCTCCCAGCTTTAGCAATTTTCATACTGTCTTTTATTTTAGGAATCAAAAATTTAAGAATTTCTTTTCTACTTTTAATAATTTTGACGCCTTTAGTTCATAAAGAGTTATTTAGCCTTGGTGGAATTTGGGATTTGCTCCCTATTAGAGTTGCCTTCGGTGGTATCGCTTTATCTTCTGTTTATCATTTTTTTGTTTGGGCAAAAAAAGCAGGTTACAAAAGATTTTTACATTCGAGTTTAGAGGCTTTGAAAAAAGATCCATTTTTAGTTTTGCTTTTATCTTTGTGGCTGCTTCGACTTTTATGGATCAAAAAATCAGCTTCTTTTGACGAAAGTTTTAAACTGTACATTTTTTATTCTTCAATTGTTGGCATTTATTTTATTTTTAGAAATTTATATGAAAAGCATGGGTTGAAATTTATAAGAAAGTCTATTGATCTTTATTTAGCCATGGGCTTTTTTGCGGCCTTAATTGCTGTTTTGCAATTTTATTTAAGGATTTGTTGCAGGTTTAGCGTTGGAGGAGTTTGGGTTGTCCCAGGTTATACTCCTCGTCTCGGCTCGACTTTTTGGGATGTAAATCATTTTGGCGGTTATTTAGTAACGATGATTCCTATTTTATTTGCAATGTTTTTCATGAAGCACAAAAATAGGTTTGCTAAATTTTATTACCTTTTTTCAGCATTTTTCCTGTCTGGAATTTTATTTTTCACTCAATCTAGAAGTTCGTGGATGGGACTTGCGGTTGGACTTGGTTTATCCTTATTCATATATTATTTTTCAAGTTTAAAAAAGATTTTATATTCGTTTGCGATACTTGTATTAGTCGGAATTGTAGGACTTTTATCGTACACAACATACAAACATATTTCCATAAATGAAAAGGTTGCTTCTTTTATGCACTACAGACTTGATTCTACTGACACACATATGCTTCTTTTAGACGGCGCAAGTGAAGTTTATTTTGATAACTTTTTGATTGGTGCTGGGTATGGAAATTTTGATCACGCATTTAGAGGTACGCCAATATCGGATATCTATTTTAATAGGGAGCCAAAACTTAAAGAGATGAAAGTTCCACCTCATAGTGTGTGGGGCGAAGTTTTAGCAGAAACAGGATCAGTAGGTATGACTTTATATGCACTTTTTGCAGGTCTTATTTTGGCAAGCCTTGTTGTTTCAATCTTTACGTCTAAATCAAATGATGTGAAATATTTAGGCACTGGTCTTCTTGGTGGCGCCGTTTCCATATTTGTTGCTGGACTATTTTATTCTTACAATATGGAATTTTATTGGATTTATCTTTTTATATGTATCGGGTTTTCTATTATGACAATTGGTAAGAATCGGAATTTACCTTATGTTCTAAATTGGTGGTCTAAAAATCCGATTACACCATATTTGATAATCTTGCCTATTTCAGCTTTTTATATTTTCATAAGACTTGGTTCTACGACCTTAATTGATTGGGACGAAGCCATTTATGCAAAAGTTGCAAAAAATATTGTTTTATCTAACGATTGGTTGACTTTGCATTGGACGGACATGAAAGACTATTGGTTTGAAAAGCCACCATTTTATATGTGGCTTACGGCTTTAGCATTTAAGATTACAGGATTTAATTCATTCGGTGCAAGAATAGTTTCTGCCACTTTCGGGATTTTTGGAATAATGGCAACATATAAATTAGGAAGTAAACTTTACAACAAACTAACAGGTATTACTGCATCGTTGATTTTGTTATCAACCGCTCATTATTTGTACTATTCACGAAATGGAATGTTAGATGTCACAGCAACATTTTTTATTGTGTTGTCGATATTCTATTTTTATAGAGGGCTGTCGTTGAGCGATAAGCGAAACGCAGCCCTCATAAGCTGGCTCCTTTCGGGAGCCAGCATCGGCTTCGCCGTTATGACAAAGGGAATCATTGGTTTTATACCACTGCCAATTATTTTTATTTATTTGTTGGTTTTAGATATAAAAAATCTCAAAAAATATTTGAAACCATTTTTATTCATTGTAATTGGTATTTTATTAATAGCAGGGCCATGGCATATTTACTCATTGATTAAATACGGGAATGATTTCTGGGATACATATTTTATTGATCACATGATTGGTCGTGGACTTTCTGGTTTTGGTCACGAGAAACCGGTTTTGTGGTTTTTAGATGTAATAAGGACTTCATTTAGAATTTGGATTCTGCCACTTTTTGGTGCTTTGGTTTTGCTTCCATTTTTTGATAAGGATAGAAGGCAGTATTATCTTCTTCTGATTTCTACTTTTTTTGTTTTAATTTTCTTTTCGGTATCAAAAGATAAATTGCAGTGGTATATAATGCCGATTTATCCGTTCATTGCTATTTTGTCTGCACGTTTTATAGAAAGATCTATATATATTCTTAATTCATTTTTAAGAAGTGAAATAAGGTTTGATAATAAATACTCAAGAATTTTATTAGTATTTTGTGCTTCTTTAGTTGCCATTTTCTATGTAGTAATTATCCGAGATAAAGTTTATTTGTCCGATTTCAATAAGGACAAGGTCGCATTGGTAGAGATAAATAATAAGAATTATCCAATTGAAGACTATCCAGATCGAAAATTATATTTCAGTAGAATTGAACCTCCTGTGTTGCGTTTTTATAGCGATCATGTTGTTAAGTCAGTTGATGAGCCAACTATTTTAAGAATGATAGACGATGCCGGGCCTTTAGAAAACTATAGCTTTTTGGTTCCAGATTCGGTCTATTATAAATTGCAAAGTAAGGGAGGCAGGATTAAGGCTCCACTAGTTTTAGACATTAAAGGTACGTCTGGAGGTTGGGTATTATTAAAATCTGTTTCTAGGGTAGAGCTATTGAGATCTCAACTTGAAACGCTCATGTCAAGACATAAGACATTTATTGATAGGTTGATATTGGGCGAAAAATTAACACTACTCGAAAAGATGGCGTTTGATGAAATTAATATAGAAATCGCTGATGTATCAACTAAGCTTACGAATTATGGGTATCCACCAGACCCTATAGAAGATCCTTTTTATGTTAAATAAAATTTCTAAATATTTAATTTATCTGTTAGTAATCTCAATTCCATTTACGCATAAGGAAATGTTTTCGATTTTTGATCCTGATCTTGTTATTTCAAAGTTTTTTTTAATTTTAGTTTCTGTTTTGGGAATATTTTATTTCTCAAAAAATTATAGTTTATATTTAAAAGATAAATTGTTTGTGTTTCTCTCCTTGATTGTCCTTTTTCAACTGTTAAGCCTTCTTCAAAGTCGCGACATTATGAATTCGATTAGAATGATATTTTTTCAAGGAGCGATTTTATTTTCATATCCAACATTTAAAGAATATATAATTTCAGAAAAAGGGAGTATCTCGAGGTTGGTCAATGTTTATAAATACACATTTTTATTTGTTTTTGCGTTTTTACTTTATCAAATGTATTTGCAGGAAACAAAAGGCATTGCAACAGGTGGAGTTTGGCCAGTCCCTGGATATCCAACAAGGTATGGTTCTGTATTTTGGGATGTAAATCATTTTGCGGCTTATCTTTCATCTTTATTTTTTATTGTTTTGGCAAGTTTGTTGGCTACAAAAAAGCGGGCGGGAAAATACTTTGATTTTGTGCTAATTATCCTAATTGGTATTTCGCTATATTTTACAAGCTCAAGAAGTGCAACGATCGGATTTGCATTTGGACTTTTATCGTTCATGTATATTTATATTGGAATTTATAAAAAGATTAGATTTAAATTTGGAACATTTACTTGGGCCGGAATTGCTATAACTTTTGTTACATTACCTTTGTCTATTTTATATCTATTTCAGGATATAATTAGGCAATCATTTTTATATAGATCTGTATCATTTTTTTCTCATCTTTTTTTAATGAAAGTTGGAATTAATGTTGGACTTGAAAACTTTTTGTTTGGAATAGGAACGAATTCATTTCACGCTTATTTTCATACATCAAAGTGGGCAAATGCTTATTACTATATAGATAAAGCGGCATTAAGTTATAAGTTGCCACTTCACAATTTATGGCTTGAGGTCTTTGCCGAAACTGGTGTTTTTGCATTAATTTGCTTTATTTTGTTTTGGGTTTTGTTACTTTACATGCTTTCTAGATCAGTTTCGGCAAAGACCCTAAATCTTACTTCAGTCGGTTTTTTTGCAGGTATAATTTCATTTTTAGTAGGTGGGGTTATGTATTCATATAAATCTGAATTCTTTTGGATTTACGTCGTGATTGCGTGTGCTTATGTAACGTATCACTTCAAAAATATTGATTTAAAACTGCCGACATTTAATCTACCGACACTTTATTCTTTTGCTACTTATGTTTTTATAGGGGTCTCTTTTTTGTTGCCACTTTTTTATCTTATGTCTCCTATAACTTATGATGAGATGTTAATAATTTATTCAGAAAAAAGTCTGTATTTTTTAGATTTGTTTAGATATATTTTAGGAAATTTTTCGTTTACGGATAGATCTTTTTCTTTGATTTTTTATATCGGTAGCATTTTACTTTTGTTCGGAATCTTTAGAAAGACGTGCAAGGGAAAAAGAGCACTTGTTTCAACGGCTATTGCTTTTAATTTGATTAATATTTTTGTTCCTGGTGTTTATGTTTCAACGAAATGGATTGTTTGTTTTTTTGTTTTAGTTCTTATGTCGTTTGGAATGAAGTTTTTGAAGCTTACGGGTCATTTTGTTTGTCATTTGAAGTGGGCAAATAAATCAGTTTATGCGTTTGTTTTGATTTTGTCTTTTTTGCTAGCGATGTTTTCTGCAAATTCATATAGCAAGAAGTATTCGTATGATAGTGATTTGTCTTTTTTGCTTGAGCTTGCATCGAATCGATTGCTTTTTGAGAAGTCTTCTATTTGGGTTGATTCAAGCGTTGATTTGCCTTTGGCTCATTATTATTGCGATTCTATGAGTAAGAAGGATGGTGTTTTTAGCCTGAATTCATGTGATATTAATGTTTTGAACAAGAACGCTATTTCTGTCGCAAATGCTCCAAAGCTAATTATTATTGGCAAGTCTGATTTTATTGATAAGATTTCTATTCTCGGCGATGAGTTTCATCATGGCGAGAATTATTTAAAAAGCGGCGAGTATATGATGTCGGTTTTGGATTAGTTTAATATCGGATATTAAACTACTTGCAATTTATTTCAAATACAGTAACAGTGTCAAATTTATCGGCAGAGAAGTTTTTGTTTGGTCTGCTCGCGATTATTTCATCATTTGTATATTCCTTTATTAATTTTAGTTTAGGATCATATAATAAAAAGTTTTTCATATTTTTAGTAATTTGTTCTTTTTCGAGGTCCTGGTCTGTTTTAGGAACGTGATTTCCAAATACAGGGGAACCCCAACTTTCTGCCATAGCGACTTTTAGTTGAGGTGTAACGACTCCAGTTTTCATGAATTTTTGAACATACTTTTGTCTGTTTAGTTCTTTTTCGTGGTAGAAGAGGTATTTGACATCAAGTTTGTTAGAAAGATCACAAAATAACTTTTCTCGTTCCACCAAATCTATTGGTATCAAGGCATTTTCACGCTTTAATATTATATCTTCTAAAAGTTTTGCGTCTCCTCTTGTTACGAGGTATGGATTTATGATTTCTATGTTTGCGTCGTATGTGTAAAGGTGGTCGGTATAATCTGCGCGTGATGGAATTTCAATATACTTAAGTGGAGATTGTTGCAAAGATGCTTGTTCCCGAAGCCATTCGTATGGTGGAGTTGGCTCAATTGATATTAAATGTTTTCCAGGTATAAATTCAAAAATTGCGAGTGCGGAGATTGTGATTATCAGCAAATTCTGTTTAAGTTTTTGATGCGATTTGTTAATGAATGATTTAGAAATTAAATGTTCAAGTCCAATAACTGCCAAGATTGTGTTTCCTATGAATACAAAAATTCCATATCTTGCATATGCTCTAAATTGTGGCAAAAAGTCATAAATAAAATGAGAGGGGAAGTATATCTTGAAATTATTCAAGCCAATATATGGCGGCATGCTAAAAATAAAAGCAGTTACTGCAATAATCAAAAAGAAAGTGACATTAAATTTTTGGTCTCCTGTAATAGTTTTTTTAACATATGTTTGCCAAATTGTATAAATTGATAGAGCTATAAGTGTATAGCCCAAAAACAAAGTATGTTCTTTTGGGAAAAACGGTTCGGTTAAATAATACGGAGGATGTTGCCAAATCCAGAAGTTTACACGAACGGCTAAATCACCAAAAACAGGGTGATCAATATCAGGAATCAAATAATTCCATGGCCTTGCCGAAAAAGCAAAGCGGTCGGAAGGGGATCGGGTGATCTCGGTTATTGGGATAAGTTGATTATTTATTTTATTCATATTCAATAAATGTATATTTAATACTAAATATGAAAATATTATTGTAGAAAATATGTAAAGTGATATTTTAAAAAA
>PFSJ01000014.1 GCA_002789015.1 candidate division WWE3 bacterium CG_4_9_14_0_2_um_filter_35_11
TGCCGGACATGGACTCGAACCATGATTGACGGCTTCAAAGGCCGCTGTCCTACCATTAGACGATCCGGCAAGGATGCTTGTGCAAATTATATCAGGTTAGTTTAATATCCGATATTAAACTTGTCATGCATTTACATCAAATACCCTATAGACAGATATTGCTGTCACAAACTAGAATCAAGATAGAAATGAAACATATCGATTTCAAGCCATTTTATGGACAGAGGGAAAAAACGCAAATACACAAAACGAAAAAATAAAAAGACCACATTAATAGCCTTTGTGCAGGGGATATTTGCATACGAGATTAGGATACGGCTTATTTCCTTTAAAACACTGGTTGCGATTTTAGTTATATCTGCATTTTACGTAGTATCCTCACTATACTTTTACGTACTAAAAGATTTACCATCACCAAATCAACTAGCAAAATACGATCCAAAACAAACAACAACAATATACGACAGAAAAGGGAACATCCTATATAGAATATATTCAGACGAAGACCGCATAATTGCAAAAATTGAAGACATTCCACAAGACGTAATAAACGCAACAACCGCAATAGAAGATCAAACCTTTTACACACACAAAGGAATATCAATTCGAGGAATAACTAGAGCTGCTAAATCTACTCTTCTAGACAAAGACCTTGAAGGAGGCTCAACAATAACTCAACAACTTGTCAAAAACACATTACTAACGCCTGAAAGAACATGGGAAAGAAAAGTAAAAGAAGCTGTGGTAGCAATAGAAGTCGAAAGAAGATACTCAAAAAGCGAAATACTAGAAATGTACCTGAACAGAATTCCATACGGAGGAACTGCATATGGAATTAGGGCCGCCGCCAAGCGTTATTTTGGAAAAGACTTGAGTGAACTATTACTTTCGGAAGCTGCATACTTAGCAGGCCTACCGGCGGCCCCATCAAAATACTCTCCATTCATTGCAGACAAAAGTATTGGTAAAGCAAGACAACAAGAAGTCTTATCTAGAATGTACGCACTCGGATACATCTCAAAAACTCAGCTAGATGAAGCATTAAACCAAGATCTAACCTTCCAAACTCAAACCGAATACATAAAAGCTCCACACTTTGTAAACTACGTGATATCTCAACTTGAACAAAACTATGGTCAAAGTCTGGTAAAACAAGGAGGATTAGACGTCTTCACAAGCTTAGATCCCGAACTTCAAGCCTCACTAGAAAATATCGTTTCAAAAAATGTAGAAAACCTTCAAAAATATGGAACATCAAATGGCGCATCAATAATCACAAATCCAAACACAGGTGAAATATTAGCAATGGTAGGATCAGCCGACTACTTTGATCTAAAAAATGATGGAAACGTCAATATTGCAACATCACTAAGACAACCCGGCTCGTCAATAAAACCAGTAACATACGCATTAGCTTTGGAATCCGGATACACAGAACTTTCAAAAATCGCTGACACTCCAATCGTATACGCTATTCCCGGTGCAAAGTACAAATATGCTCCTGTAAATTATGATGGAAAATTTCACGGAAACGTAACATTAAAAAATGCGCTTGGAAGTTCATACAACATTCCAGCAGTTAAATTACTTGATAGTCTAGGAGTTGCAAACCTTGTCGAATTTGCAAAAAAACTTGGAATAACAACTTGGACAGAACCCGAAAGGTATGGATTATCATTAACACTAGGAGCAGGTGAGGTAACAATGATTGATATGGCAACAGTATATGGAACATTTGCGAACCTTGGATACAAAAAGCAAGTCACAGGAATTTTGAAAGTCTATGACTCATATGGAAATGTTATGGAAGAAAATAGTTGTGTAAGCTTCTTGGATGGAGCTCCCTCAATACTAACAAAAAGAGCCATAATAGAAACAAAAGCCACGGCCTCAACAGAACAAAATCCTTCGAATATAAAAATACTGGGGGCCAAATGCGAGCGACTAAAAGTGATATCAAGTGCAACAGCATACACAATCGGAAACATACTTTCAGATAACAAAGCAAGAACGCCCGCATTTGGCCCAAGCTCATCATTAAACGTAACATCAAAGGAATTTGCAGTAAAAACCGGAACAACAACAAGTGTAAGAGACAACTGGGCAATTGGTTATTCAAATGACTTTGTTGTCGTTTCTTGGCTTGGAAATAACGACAACAAACCTATGAAAAATATAGTATCAGGTTACAGAGGTGCCTCTGAAATTTGGAGGCAAGCTGTTGATTATCTAATCGCAAACAGGAAAGTGAAGGACAAACTTATCAAACCCGATGATATTGTAGAAGTCGACATCTGTGAGTTAACAGGAACATTAGCTTGCAAAGAATGTAATAACGGGAGAATGATTTTCAACAAAGGTCTGGAACCCAAAATAAAATGCTCAGAATCAATGATCAAAAAGATAGTAGGTAATACCGAAGAAAAGAAAGAGGGGTGAACACTTTGTGTTCACCCCCAATTTTATATAAAATTTATTCCTTTGAATTAGTGTCTGGTAAGACCTTAACTCCTCCGATTCCGCTAATTTCTGTGGCTTCGTTTGTTTCACTTATTGTTTGTGAATCTTCTTCAATATTTGTTTCACTCACTGGATTTTCATCATTCTGCGTAACTTCAGTTGAAGCGGCTTTGTCATCAACGATATCTGTCTTTGAACTTGAAAGATAATTCCATGCAATAACTGATGCAGGAATTAAAAGTACAGCTAATACAGTTCCAACTGCTTTTGCTGTATCGCTTTCTCTCCAAGATTTTGCTTGATCAAAAAGAGAATTTTGTTTTTTGCGCGCCAAGTCAAATCACCTCCTTATATTTATTTTCATTTAGACCAATTAATTCACCACGTAATAACAATCTATTTTCATCATTAGTACCAACACAGGTTAGTAATGTGATCTTATATTTGGCAGGGGATTCGATTGCTTCTACATTATAGGGTGAAACAATCTCTCGATCAACTATTTTATAATAGTAAATCTGTGAATCACTATATACGCTTACTAAATCTCCGACTTTGGCCTTTAGTAATGGTTTGAAAAGTTTTGATCTAGCGTGTGCAAAAATAAGAGTGTTCCCATTGTCTGAATTTAGTGGGGAAGTTCCTTGCGCGTATGAAGCGAAATGTTCGCTTGCTATCCAAGAACCACCTTCAAACGGACTTTCAATAACAGGCAGGTCAATATTTACAGATTTTACAATAATCCTTTTTGGAATATCTTCTCTAACAATTTGCGGTACTTTAGATACTATCGAAACAGGAGTACTAACACTCCCTGAATTAAGTATAAAAGCTAAATTTATAAAAAAAGCGATAATCATCAAAAATTTATTTTGAGCAGGTCAGATTTCTGTACCCATCCACGTCTTGCAACATCAATTCCGAATTTCATGTTATCCATTTCCGAGATACTATGGGAATCTGTATTTATAATAACTTTACATCCCATTTCAATTGCTATACGGGTAAGTTTATCATTAAGATCAAGTCTTTTGGGATGAGCATTTATTTCGAGTGCAACATTTTCTTCTCTTGCAACCTTAAATACTTCATTTGTGTCAAATTCAAAGCCAGGACGTTGGTCAATTAGCCTTCCCGTTGGATGCGCTAATATTTTTGTTAAAGGATTTCTTAAAGCTTTAACAATTCTTTTTGTCATATCATCCTTTGACATTTTGGTTGCAAAATGAACTGATGCGATAACATAATCCAGCTTTTTTAAAAGTCCGTTATCAAATTCAAGCTCTCCATCTTTACTTATTTCTATTTCTCCACTCGCATATATTTTAATATCCGATATTAAATTATCAGCCTTGCGTATGGATTTTAAATACTCATCAAATTCAGATTCGCCGATTGCACCTGCGATCTTTAACTTTCCGAAATGATCAGTAATGCCAATGTATTCATATCCGAGCTCAATTCCTTTTTTTGCCATATCTATTATCGAGTTTTCACCGTCGCTAAAAGTTGTGTGCATTTGAAGGTCTCCCTTAATATCTGACATTTTAATCAAATTCGGCAAATTTCCTTTTATCGCGACGTCAATTTCTCCTTGGTCTTCTCTTAATTCTGGTGGAATGTAATTTTTTACAAGAATTTCATAAATCTTTTTTTCATCTTTTCCTTCTTTTAATTTCAAGTCATTCCTATTAAAAAGTCCGTATTCAGAAAGCTTATATCCTTTAGAAATTGCAACATTTCGGAGCCTAACATTGTG
>PFSJ01000001.1 GCA_002789015.1 candidate division WWE3 bacterium CG_4_9_14_0_2_um_filter_35_11
GTACGCGCCTTTGAAATCGAGCTTAAGAACATTCTTTCCAAAAGCCCAAGCAACATCGCCGAAGGCGGCGACAACCCAGCCGATACCTCCGGTTAAAGCTCCGCCAAGGCCTGATAATAAATAACCGGCGCTTTGCAAAAGGGCCCTTCCTGCAGTGCTTTTAGCTAACGCAGCAATTGTTGATGAGAGTATTTTTCCGTTTCCTCCAGCTAATTTACCTAATAACTGGAGCCTCCTTGGGTTTGCAACATTTGGATTAGACAAGATTTTTCCTAGCTTCGTGGCCCTTCTTACTATTTTCCAATGCGAAATAGCTTCGGCTAATGTCACTTCGTCTGTCATTCCTACGGTTTGAAGGAATGTTCTGATTGGAGCTGATGCTTTGATTCCGAATTTTAGTAATGCGTTATTTCCCCCGTATCCACCAAATAATATTTGTTTATAAAAAAAGCTTTGGAGTGTATTGGCTTTTCTGTTGTACCAATTAAGTGCGCCCATGTAGTTTGTTAAGAATTGATTTTCTTTACCCTCTTTTCGTATAAGTGTTAAAAAATCCCACCTTCCGTTTGCATCAATGCCGTTTGGTCCACTTAAAGAGTTAAACAATAAGTTTTCTCCTCCCGTTCCTGATTTATATTTTTGATATTGGGCTTGAAATGCATTAAAAGAATCGACGTCGTCGAGTCCAAGTTTTTTTGCGAGGTCTTCATATGGATTAGGTGGCAATACTAGAACGCCACCTTGTATATTATTTGCGGCCTGGTTGAGTTCATCAAAGAAATTTCTTGTTGCCGCTTGGTTGCTTAGTAGTGAATTAGGATCGGTAAATGGTATTCCCGAATTTCGAATCAATTGTCCATCGGCTCCATATGCTCTGTTTATCGTGTCATAAATGCCCCAGTCACCAAAAAGGCCTGCCCCTTCGCTTGCCTTTACTGTTGCTTGATGCCAGACATGTGTGCCAGCTGGCGCGCCTGGAACTTTTGTTTTCCATTCAACATTAATTCTGCTTTCAATTGCAAGGCTTTTTGATAGTCCTTTTAAGTCGGATTTGTTTTTGGCTTCGTAAGCTATTCCCGAATAAAGACCAATTTGTCCGGCGAAATATTTTGGAGATAAATTGTGATCGTTAAGCCAAGTTGCTTTATCATCTATAAATCCAATTATAGGATTGTTTTTGCCGTCCCAGATACTTTCACTTATAAAAGGTAATGTGCCTGCAAACCTAGAAGAAATTAAAAAGGTATTAAGAAAACTACCTTTTTCAATTGCTTCAAGAAGGTTTTTTGTTGTTGCAGCAAAATACAAATTATGTGCTAAATCCATTGACTTTGTAGCTGATCTTAGTCTTTCGATTGCTTTATCTTTTTCTTGATTAAGCTGTATGTCTATTCTTAGCTCTGTTCCGTCGAGTGTTAGGTCTGCGTCGGTCCAGGGTCTTGCAGAGGGAACCAATACTCCGCCCGCAAGGTGCAATGGTCCGTGGCCCGTTCCCGCAGCCATTGCTGCATTTCTGTTTGCTACCTCATCTGTAATTATCTTTGCTTTTTGTGCAAGTATTTTCTTCTCAATTTCTGCATTTATTTGTCTTCTATATGCTTCGGTTTTAAACTGTTGTTCTAAGGCTGTTCGTGTTTTCCTTTGTTCTGATTGAAGTGAAGTTTCTCCTATAGAACTAGTTTTTCTTATACCTTTTGGATCAGTTGGGTCTGCTGTTAGATCTAGTCCTAATTTTCTGAATTCCATTTCCAAAAAGCCTTTATGTAGGTCTTGGATTTCTGCAGGCATTGTACCTAGTGCGCCTCGCGTCATTGAAAGGGCGTCTTCAATTTTATCTGGGTCTCCTAAGATAGCTTCTAGCTTTTTTAGATTATTTGCTCCGCTTGCTCCATTTAGCGTTGTTAAAAAGCTTCCTTCATTTGTGTTTAAGATGACTTTTGTTCCGCCCGTCGGTTTGGCCCTTCTCGCGGTATTAGTTGGTAATACTTTTTCTAAATCGATACCTAATTCCCTTGTAATGCTTTCGTTGTATGCGAATAAAGCTTGGTCTCTATATGCTAATACTCCGCTTGGGTTTTCGTAATCGCTAGCAATACCTGTTAATGCGCCAGATAAAACTGTATATGTTTTATGTTGGATATTGCGATTTTCGTTTTCCTCTATAACTTTTCTGTCTTCGTATGTATCTACTGTTCCTGAAACTTTATCTAGTAATTTTATTCGTGAACCTTTGATTGGATCGACAAGCCCAAAAACATTTTCAATTTGTACGCCCATTGCTTTAGCAACTCGTAATGATCTGTTTTTATATTCTGTTATGGGTTTTCCGTTTAGGCTTGTTTGGCCCCTTGTTAAAGCTTCTACTGCTTGGGATCTTGCTAAAGACGAAACGTCATCTATTCTCGCGATATCGTTTAGTGTTTTTTGGCCAATTGCATTAAGCGTTTTTAGTGGTGTTTTATATAATTTTTCTAAAGAGACTGTTGTATTTACACCTGCTAAATCTTTAAAGGCTTCAGGGCTTTCAACAAAAGCCGAAATTAAAGCCGAATCTTCAGATGTTTTTAATTTTGATGACCTTACTTGAAAAGCAAAACTTCCTGTATATTCGTCTCTATAAACTTCGACTGCGTGCTTTGGAAATTCCAAAGGAACTTTAAAAATCTCTTCAATCCATCCCAAAAATGTGATTGGTTCTTTTACTGGAGGAGGCATATTTAAGCTCATTTTAACGGCATGCGCCTATAGATGCAATTGTCTGTAGCAAGTCGGTTTTATGTTGTTGTATACTGCCTAGTTAAGGCTAATCATTGAGAATTAATGTCTTACATGATAAAAATATGATAATGAAATCTCTTAAAACTTTGGCGATTCTTTTGGCAATATTCACGTTTTTCTCGTTGAAAATGGCAGCGTCTGCGAGGGCGGCGCTCCCCCAGGTTGAATCCGTATTTGAAGTTCTTACCAATAAAGATGTTCATCTTGGGAACTGGGCTTTTAATGCAGGGGGTTCTGTATTTTTAAATGCTGGAATAAAAATGTCTTGTGGTGGAGAGAAAGACATGGATTCCGTTTTAATTAGGAAAGAGCCATGTCTTACAGATGATGAACTTAAGAATATGTTGGCGTATATGGAAAGTGGAAGAATGCCAGGTGGATTATTTGCTTTAAGTACGTTTACTTTAAATAAGGTTATTTCGGAACCTACTATTCCTACAAATTTGGCTATGTATTTCGATGATGTAAGAAGTAATACGATATTTAACACAAGTGCATACGCCGCTCCTGCGGCAGGGTACTCAGAACCCACGCAGTTTTTTCAGGCTACTACATTGGGTGTTTGGAAGGTTACTAGAAATTTATCACTGGCAATGCTTGGCTTATTTTTAGCAATAGCTGCTTTAGGTGTTTTATTTAGACAAAAGCTTAGTCCTCAAGCGGTTGTTACCATATACAGCATATTGCCATCTGTTCCACTTGCGATTTTATTTATAGTTTTGTCTTATCCGATTGTTGCTGTTGCCATGAACTTGGCAGGGCCGTTGATGAGTTTAGCAGTGAAACTTGGAATGGATGTTTTTCAACAATTTGCACAAAATGTAAACTTAGTATTTAATCCAATTATTGGATCGACAATAGCCAGTGTTTTACTTGCTACTATGGCTGGGGTTTTAAATCCTGTGACGCTTGCTGTTATTTCGTTTCCGATTGCAATTATTTTGATTTCAATGGTGTTTCTTTTAGTTGTGTTAATTATAAAAGCAGTCTACGAGTTTGCGAAATACTACGGAACTTTCGTGATTTTAACTATTGGATTTCCTGTAGCAGCGGTTGTTTCTATTTTGCCAGGAAAGCAAGGAGTATTAATGTTTTTCATAAAAAAACTTCTTGTTAATATGTTAGTT
Source organism: candidate division WWE3 bacterium CG_4_9_14_0_2_um_filter_35_11 (assembly GCA_002789015.1). GTDB lineage: Bacteria > Patescibacteriota > WWE3 > 2-01-FULL-39-13 > 2-01-FULL-39-13. The sequence continues at coordinate 3,906 of PFSJ01000001.1, forward strand.
TTTCCCGTCGGGATATTTCTTGTATATGTCGGATTCGGTTTTATTGCAACCGTCTTTGATTCAGGACTTGGTTTTGGTGCTGGAGGTTGGGAATATATCTTATTTGCAGGGATCTTTGTTGCCATGGTTAAGTTTTCCATAGGTTTTGGAATTGTTTGGAACGGCTTTAAGATTCGTGGTGTTTTAGAAAATGCCCTGGGTGTTGGCGGATCTGTTATGAGTGGTTTTAGCGGTGGTGCGGAAGATCCTAAGAAACGAAGATAATTAAAGTTTGTCTATCATGTCGCTGAGTATTTGAATCCATGTGTCTACACCTCCGAATCCGAAGAATTTTAAGATAATATTTAAAGCGGAACCTCCTCCTACTATTAAGATTACAAAAATCATAAGGTAAAGCCACCTTGTAGGAATTTCTTCCATAACTTTTGAATTAGATGTGTTTGTGAGCATTTTATAAGTCAAAAGAAGCGTGAAAATTATCGCGATGGCAACTAGTATTGTTCGAAAGGCCGAAAAAACGCGTGGAATAGCACACGAAAGGTAGTCGCCAAGATCTACATAAGCAGGAGGCGTTGGATCCCAGTCTACAATACATGGAGCTGCAGCCGCATATGCAGTTGGTGCAATATATCCGCTAACAGCAAAAAGAGATAAGACGATGGCGATTAACAATAGGAATTTCATTATGCAAAAATTTTATCACAGTATGGAAAAAAACTTAGGGTCTGGTAAGATTTGGATGTGAAAACATCTTTAATTCGGTCAGTTGTCATAGGGTCATTATTGCTACTGTCCATCACCTTCCTCGCCCCTGGTAAGGCCTATGCTTATAGAGATGATAAATTAGATGATCTATCATCTTCTCTTAGAGTTTATAATAGATCAGATGGATTGCATGATGTGTATGTTCAAATGTCTCAGACTCGTAGTTATTCATTTAAAGCTTTTAATGTAGATACAAACTATAAATTTTATTTAGAAATTGGTGATAGCGGAACTGAGTTTGATATTTCCTATTGGAATGACCATTCTCCAGCGAATAATCCACCAGAGGAAAAGTATACTTTTGATTTTCGCGATGAATCGGGAAGTACTTTGCATTTGCGGGTTAAATCGGGAGGCCCTCCTTTGGGTTGGTGTGGACTTTTAGGTGGTTTAGATTGTCGAAACTTAAAGAGCGTTTCTATTACGTTTCCCGTTGGCGGGAGCGGTGACTTTTATATAAATGATGTTAACCCTACTGCTTCGATCGGTATTTTCAGTTTTGATCTTGCAGGATCACTCCCTTCGTCGTGTGGTCCTGCGACTTGCTATTACCGCGTAAGATTGAAAGGGACGGGCGACGTCGATAACTGGGGTGCTTCATACGGTTGTACGATGGGTCCAGGCGGTCGGGCTTTAGTTGTCCCCGTAGATTTTACATGCGATTTTAGTGTTTTTCCAGATAACACAAATTTTACGTTGGTCTTGTACCATGGCACAGATACGACCTTAGGCGACATAATTAGTGAGGTTTCCTTTAATAATTCAATCCAAAAGGCGAGGATACTTGACGGTCCAACTCCAATTGCGAATGCTGTCCCAAATGATTTTGCTACCACCGTTGAAGTTTTAGCAGCTGGGGCAAGCGGAGAATACAAGCTTCGGATCGTGAAAAGTGGAACTCTAACCGCAGTGTCAACATCTGATTGTTCAAGAAATATTGTTGGTGTTCCATCGGTACAAGGTTTTGTTTGTGACTACAGCTATATCAATCCAACTGGTTCTTATGAGCAAGTTTTAATCGATCCGAGTGGAAATGTGGTTGACAGAAAAGCCATTTCGTTATCGGAAAGCCCAGACCCTGTAGGGGCTGGTGGTACATGTGCTTGTAGGGATGCTATGTCGGGGACCGACGCATGCAAAGTTATTACTGCAAGCTCGTCTTGTTGGTTTGGTTTTAATCCGACGACAACCTCTTGCGACGTATTTACATGTGTATGTGATTGTGTTTTTATTCCTGGCTCCGTTGGGGTTCCTTTACCACCCTTAGGATTTGACTTAGATGATTTTAAGGGCTGGATGGCTAAGGGCCAAAGGTATTTAATCGCTTTTGGCGTTTTTGCTTCGATTTTTATTGTGCCTTATTTCGGCGTTCTTTTGGCTTCTGGGAATCCAGAGAATATCGAAAAGGGTTTGGAATGGGCAAAGTCTTGGGCTTTTGGCTTGCTTTTGCTTTTGCTTTCTAGCTTTGTTATAAGAATTATAGGAAGCGATATTTTAGGGTTCTAAGATCTTTATATTAGGATAACCTAGGAGGATCTTCGCGCATTTCCCTTTGCCAGTCTCTAATTTTTTTATCTGTATTCCAGTAAGGATGGCTTTTTTTGTTTCCCGATCCAACAAATGCTCTTACTGCTTTCATTCTGGCTTCTTCTGTTGACCCTTTTGCTTTAACCCTTACCTCAATTATTTTTTTGATATATATAAAGATATTTCTCAACTTCATTTTTTCATTTCTATATTAAATAGCAGGCTTTTTAGATGTATTGCACCTGGAGCGCGCAAGTTGAACACTGCTTTAAATTCTTCTCCGCCAAAGGTATAGTCGCCTTTATTTGTTTTGACTTTTACTTCTGCTGTTACTCCCCCACTTGAATAAGTTACGTCTATATCTTTGACTTCTGTTATGCCTGATTTTTCTTTAACATCAGACCTTGACCATGTATCTGAAATATCCTTGCCCCAACAGCTTTTGGCATCAGGTTGAGAAAGATGCGTTTGGTTTCCACTATCATCTTTTATAAGAACCATAGCTCCAATAATATCTGCGAATTCTTCTTCTGTTAGCCATGGATGGGTTCTTCCGCAAGACTTATTACTTCGTGTTTTATACCAACCTTTATAAAACCAAGGAGATTTAGCAATGCTTTCGTAAGCATCGCTTGTCCAACAATCTTTTGAACCGCACTTTGTATCCCAGTCACCTTTTGTGGAATGTCCAAGGCTTGTATACGCATAGTTATATCCACCAGAAGTTGCTGCATAATAAGCGGAGAAAATATCTCCTGTTTTCTTACTAATCATAACCATGCCTTTAGTTTTTTCAACAGCTTGATGCCACCTTGATGCAGAATCACTCGTTGCTTTTGATGAAGACCAAACCTGACAACTTTCCGTTGTGCAGATTTTGCCTGAAGGACTTGTGTTATTCGTTCGCCATCCGACATAAGACATTGCATAAGTTCGCGCAGCAATAGCTTGAGCTTTCATTGCATCCATCGGCCAACTTGATGGCATTTCGGCTAAGCCTTTTAGATACTTTCCATCCAAATCAAAAGTCCCCTTATCTGTATTTATAGTAGATGGAAGGTCGGGCGTTTTAATCTCGATGTCGCCATAATAAGCAGAAAGAATTTTTTCATAGTTTTGTCCGGATTCGGCGCGCCCCTTGGCACCATATTGGCTCATACCTTTTCTGTGGGGCGCGCCGAAAGAAAACGCCGCAAATGCAGGTTTAAATCCAGGGTCATAACTTGCTTGAGAATTTAAATCGCCAGTTGAAGGAACGTCTCCGACACTTGTGCTAAAGGTATCTGTTTTTTCTTGAAGTAACGCCGACTGTTTTGCTGAAAGCTCACTTAGCTTCTTTTTTATGCTATTTTTTTCATCTTCCAAAGCAAGCTTTTTTTGTGAAATAGAAGCCAGTTCTCCTTTTGCAGAGTTAACTTGGGCTAGAACTTTGTTCAATATAACCTGCAAATCTTTTTTTTGTTTTTCAACTTGTACTTTTATATCCTCTATTTCTTTTTTGTCATTTTGATATCCAGTTACTTCTTTATTTATTGATCCAATTAAATGTTCTGAACTGTCAACGAAACTTAAATGATAGATCGCATTTTGAGCCGCGTTTGAAAGAGTGTTTGGCTCCAAAAGTAATTCAAATAAACTTGTTTTTGATGAAATATATAAATCTCTAATTGTTAGATCTCGAATTTTTTTACGTTTTTCTAGTTCCTCGTTTTTAATATCTAATTTTGTGTTTAGAGTATTTAGATCAGTTGAAAGGGCTGTGATTTGATTTTGCAATGAATTTACTTGAGATTGAGTTGCGCCTAAATCGCCCAAAAGTTTTTTAATAGTTTCGGAAATTAAATTCGCAGTTTTTTTTACGTCATTTAGGTCTCTATCATTTTTTTCTGCTTCTTTTTTAGTCTCCTCAATTTGTTTTGCTATATTATCTGCACTTTCGGCGTTTGAAATTTGAGCGAACACAAAAGTTGCTAAAAATAGCAACAAAACAGATAAGATGATAAAAGGAAATCTTGGCAGTGTTTTCATATAAGTTAAACTAACAAATAGTTTAACATCATTTTGAAATTCACATTAACTCTGATATACTTTGCAGTTCCTTAGATGGTTGTGAATGTAGATTCGATACAGTACAATCCAGTTTAGGGACAGGACAGTTAATTAATTCACACTCTTAAGGAGGTGTAATAATGAAGTATAAATTTTTAAAGACAATTTCGGCATTCTTTGGGATTGCCATTACCATGGCAATTTCAAGTACTTATTCGTTGGCGGCGTCTCCAGTTTCTTCAGTTCCTTCAGCTCCTGCAGCTCCTGCAGCTCCTGCAGGTGGAGGAATAAATGTAATGACACTAAATGCGGAGAAATCTATTGGTGTTATAGGAAACATTTCCCAAGCTTTTGTTTGGACATTTAACTTGTTCAGATATTTAGGATGGGCTGGCGTTATCGTAGGAGTTGGTTTAGCTATATTTTCATTAATATACAAGCTATTCTCTGGAGATAGCGAAGAAGCAATGAAGCAAGTTCAAGGTTATATAACTAAGGCTGTAATTATTGTGGTCGCTGGAATATTATTAATCAGCGCAGGGTTCATAGTTAAGCAGGTTGCGGCTTTGATTGGTATCTCTGCAGTAAATTCTGTTTTGACAGTAAAGGAAATAACTCAATGATTTTAATTAATTACTTTTTGGAGGTGAATGTTAATTATGGTTAGTCAATCATACGCTGCAATATCTGCCGGCGCACTTCAAGTTTCTGTTGCGATCGGTAGTATTACTAATATCCAACAAGCATTTATCTGGACATTTAACTTGTTCAGATATTTAGGATGGGCTGGAGTTATAGTTGGAGTTGGTTTAGCTATATTTTCATTAATATACAAATTATTCTCTGGAGATAGCGAAGAAGCAATGAAGCAAGTTCAAAGTTATATAACTAAGGCTGTAATTATTGTAGTCGCAGGAATACTTTTGATAAGTGCTGGATTTATAGTAGAACAAGTATCTGCATTACTTGGAGCGGGACAAACTTTTGTTGTCCCATCAGAACTTTCGAATTAATTCGAATGTTTTTCCTAGTAATATTGGGGCGGGTCGCTTCGCGACCCGCCATAGTAAGGAGGTTTAGTCAGCAACTAATTTATTTTTTATTTTTCACGTTATGGCAAGTCTAGGTTTTTCAAGCTTTATCCCAAATCCATTAGAAGGCACAAGTGCTGCAGAAAATTTCGCCACGTTAAGTGGTAGTTTGAATTTTTCTATAAATGCTCTTTTGTATTTTTTGTATGCTTTTTCAATTGTTCTTATTGGTTGGAATTTTTTCCAAGTAATATATTCTTATTATGGAGCCGAATCTGATTCGACTAAAAATTTCGAAAAATTATCAGGCGCCTTCCTAAATGCTTTTTGGATATCTCTTGGAATTATGATGATGGTCGGCGGTAGGTTTTTAATATCTAATTTTGTTAGACTTCTTGGAATTTCTGATGTAGAGAATCCATTTTTGCATCCTCTTTAAATCTTCAATACAAGCCTTTTACTTCTAAAAGAGTAAAGGCCGATGTTTCTAAAATAACATCGCCCAATTTCATAACTGTTTCTTTTGCTACCTTTTGGCTTTCTGATAAACATTTCATGTCGGAATCTACAGCGATGTTGTTTATAACAATATACTTTATATCAAATCTCGAAATTATTTCTTTGACTTCAGTTTCAGAAAAAGTTTGTGTGTAATAATCAAGGTAAATTGCTCTATCAAAATAGTTGTTTATAAAAAAGTTCACATTAGCAAAAGTGGCCGCTGATGTAAAAAGGATTTTGGAATTAATATCGTTATTCACGATTTCTGCAACTTCAGCATTATTTAGATATGTTTCTTGCGAAGTTTTTTGCTCTTTAAATATTGAAACCGCTTCTTTAGCCGATAATCCCGTTGGGAAATATATTGCAATTGAATGAATCATCGCTAGTGTTAATATATATATTCCAAAAAATGAAATGGTGATTGTTTTTAAAAATCGGCGTACTTGTTCATCAGGGTTTTTAAGTATTGAAACATAAGCAATTAATGTTAAAAGAATTAAAGTTGGAGCCACATACCAAATATAAATCGGCGCCATTTTAAACCACGGAATAAGTGTTATAAGACTAAGAACCCCAAGTATTTTTAGTGAGTTGTCTTTTACCATGTTCTTTCTTTTTATTACAAGCCAAGATATATAAATGAAAAAAGAAGATATTGTTAAAATCCCGGCGTCTAGTAGAGAAAAGCTTTTAGCTTTGGTTCCAGTTGCCTTTAGGTAAAAAAACGGAACTTTGAGGTAACTGATTATGCTTTTGTCAAAATTTCTAGTGTATGTTTTTTCTTCATAAGCCTGGATCTCATAAAGGCATGGATGTATGTCTTTATTTTTTGGAGATTCTTTTGAATATTTAGAAAGCCCTATTCCGGTTAATCCAATTCCTGGGAATTCAATTTTGTATAAAATTACCCAAGGAAGTACCGGCAAAATTGCTAAAAGAATTACGATTATGCTTTGCAATAACTTTTTTTTCGTTTTAATTTTTGAAGATAATATTTTTATTCCTATGTAAGCTCCAAAAGGTAAAATGTAGAATGCGGCCGTCATTTTGACTAAAAAAGCTATTGCCATGAAAAAAGCCGAAAGATAAGCAAATTTTATTTCGTTTGACTTTATGTATTTGTAAAAAGAATAAAAAACAGCAGAAGAAAAAAATGCAAAGAAAACATCTATCTTGTATTCGCCTGCCAGAATTTGTATAAATGGTGGAAACAAAATTATTGGTATTAGTATTATGTAGTCGGATTTGGATTTTATATAATCTTTTGCGATCAAGTAAAATCCAACGATATATAAAAGCGACAAGAAGTTTAAGGTGAATATTGAAGTTGTGATTTCACCTATCATGTAAGCTGGGCTTATTAAAATTTCCGTGAAAAAAGGTGCGTTTGGTAGGTAGTTTGTATAAGGCAATGCGTGGTTTTCAGCTAAATACCTTGTGAGTGAGAGGTAAGCTCGAAGTCCGTCTGGTCCATAAATAAATGATCTTAGAGATGTTGCAATTATTGTTGAAACATAAATTATTGATGTGAGTGCAAATAAAATTTTATAGATATTTAATTCGACTTGGATTTTAGTAGTAATAATTTTTAATTTGTTTACATTAATAAATATCGAAATCAAACCAACGGCTCCTGCAGTGTATAAATTTAAATAGCCGAATGACGCGAAAATGAAAAAGAAAGTTCCAAGTATTGATAACCCCATTGCAATTGAGAGAAAAGCAAAGGCGAGTTTTGAGGTATGTCTTTTGAAGACTCTTAGTGCAAAATTTCCAACAAATAATGATGAAAATATGTAAGCTAGTAAACTTAATATTGATATAAGTGACATTTTTCCAAATGCAATGTTAAATCTAATCATCGAATTAAAAGTTTCTGGAAAATACTTAATATTGATTGAAAAGAAATAATAGGAGAATATGTTTGCGATAATTATTGTTGTTATTAAGATTGTCGATATAACCTGAATCGGTGAAATCAAAAAAGTTTTGCGCCATTTGCCAAGTATTACTTTGGCAATTACTAAGATATACAAAATCAAGAAAATAGGAATTATATAAATTAAATGATAATTCAAATAAACCCCGACGATTGCTGATGTGAAAAGCACAATCAGTATTGTGCCTACATCTGCCCGTGGTTTTAATTTACTAAAATCCATTTTAAACATTAATCTTTTAGGGCAATTTTCGTAGAAAGTTCCTTAATCTTTTTTTGAAGGCTATCTATTTTTAAATATATCTTATATGAAATGTAATAAAGAAAAATGATAGAAGAATAAATTACAAGATCAACGCCTCTGCCGATGCCAAAGAGATTACTTATTTTAATTGAGATCCCTGGGTCAAAAATAATAATTGCACCTAAAACCCAAGCAAAAACCCAGACAAAAGATTCTTTAATGCCTAGTTGGCCATTTTTAATTTTGATTACAACCTTATACAAAGAGACTGATATAAAAATCAAAAAAACAAATTGAAAGAGATTCATGGTTATATTTTAGCAAAAATACTGATAAAATGAATTTGTTACTGATATATCTTTTATATTATTTAAATATCGGAATGAATAAATCATCTGAATGTTCTCCAGTAGCACTTTTTGTGTATAACAGGCTAAGTAATTTAATTAAGACAATCGATGCTTTGAAATTAAACGAACTTTCTGCGAAGACTGATTTGTTTATTTTTTCCGATGGGCCGAAGGAAGTGTCTACCGATTTAGAAGCTGTTAAACTGGTTAGGGATTATATTAAAAATATCTCTGGATTTCGAAGTGTCAATTTGAAATTAAATCCAATAAATAAAGGGTTAGCTAGGTCTATTGTTGACGGGGTTACCGAAGTTTTGGAAGAGTATGAAACGATCATTGTTTTGGAAGATGATCTAGTTGTTGATAAAGCTTTCTTGCAGTTTATGAATGAGGCGTTGGACAAATACGTTTTAGATGAGCGTGTTATGAGTATTTCTGGATATATATATCCAACATCCTTTAGGCACTTAGAATCTTCGACGTTCTTTTTAAATTATGCAGATTGTTTTGGTTGGGGTACTTGGCGACGTGGTTGGAAGTATTTTGAGTGGGATGCTAGAACTTTGTATCAAAAATTAAAAGAAAAGAAACTAATGAATAGATTCAATTTTGATTTTTCATATCCATATTCATTGATGTTGAGAAAGCAATTTACTCCTAAGTCGACCTCTTGGGCTGTTCGGTGGTATGGGGCAGGCGTTTTAAATGACAAACTCACTTTGTTTCCATGTCGATCATTAGTTAATCATATTGGATTTGAGGGTGGATCGCATTTTAAAATGGCTTCTTGGCTTGCAGGTTTTATGTCTTCCGAGTTGTTGGGGTCACCTATAGCTGTCGATAATATCGAAGTCAAGGAAAATGCTGAAGCTAGGGGCTTATACCGAAAATATCTTTTTGCTTTGACTATCTTAATGTTAATTAATAAGTTGAAGACAATTTTTAACTTCAAGAAATGACTATAAGAAGATTTTTGATAGACTGGGTTTTGCCAAAGATTTTACACAAGTTCCTTTTAGGTGTTTACGCAGGATGGCATGGATACTACAATAGCTTCGAATCAGCTAGGTCTAAAGCAGGTTCTTATAGTGATTCCGAAGTATTTATTGGCGTTTTAAACAAAACCCTATCCACAATAAAAGAAGGAGATGTTTTAGAGCGTGATGGAGCAATTATTAATGAACGTGTTTTTCAAGTACCTGTCTTAGTCGGTTTAATTTTATCTCTATCTTGGAAACAAAAAGGCTTAAAAGTTCTTGATTTTGGTGGCGGTCTCGGATCTCTTTATCGAGAGTTAAAGAACTATTTGCCGTTTTCGAACTGGGTAGTTGTTGAGCAACCAGGTTTGGTAAGTCTTGCAACTGGAAATATAGATTCGGGAAATTTACAGTTTCGCACTAGCCTATCTGGTGCTTACAAGTTACATGATAAATATGAGCTTGCCATTCTAAGTAGTGTTCTACAATATTTAGAGAATCCATATGAGGATTTAAATCAAATATTAAGCAAAAAACCTAGGGTTGTTGTTGTAGATAGGACTTTGTTTTCGAAAGACAATAAGAGTTATGTTTCTGTACAAAGAGTTCCAAAAAGTATATATGGGTTTCCAACGAGTTATCCTTGTTGGATTTTAAATAAAGAAGAACTTTTAGGAGTTTTCAATAAACAAGGTTATGTATTAGTTGGTGAATTCAGGAGTAGTATAGATGAGACAAATAGATGGAACGAAGAATTCTTGGGATTCGTATTCAAATATGAGAATTGATTTTCTTAAAAAACTCTATATATCGAAGGCTTTTAGCGATGAATTTCTAACAATATTTATTAACCCGCATTTTTTAGTACGTAGAGAGATCGTTTCTAGTCTTAGAGCCTTTTCTAAATATGTTCGTGGTGAGGTTTTAGATGTTGGTTGTGGAACTATGCCATATAAGACTTTGTTTAAATATAAAAGATATGTTGGGATTGAAACCAATATTTCGGGCCACGACCACGCAAATTCGACCGTTGATATTTACTATGACGGTATTAATTTTCCCATTACTGATGATTCTTATGATACTGTTGTTTGTTTTGAAGTATTAGAGCATGTTGTTGATTTTGATAAAATGCTTAATGAAATAAAGAGAGTATTAAGACCTGGCGGATTTGTTGTTATTTCCATCCCGATGGTGTGGCCAGAGCATGAGACCCCATATGATTTTAGGAGGTTAACATCGTTTGGTATTTTGAATGCGCTCAAGTTGAAAGATTTTAAGGTAAAAAGTAATTCGAAATTATTGCCGAATCTTTCGATTCTAAGTGCTTTGCTTTCTGATTATTGTTTCGGAGTATGTTTAAGGAAATATTATTTATCGATTATTTTATTGCCTTTGATCTTGCTCAATAACCTATTAGGTTTTTTTATCTTTCGCAAGATATCTTCACCAAATTTATACTATGGAAACTTAGTGGTTGCTGAAAATCCTAAATAGAAATGTATTATTTTTGTACTGTATTTAACTTTTATTATTTATCTCGGGCAATCTTAATGCTTGATTCATTAGATAAAAACATGAATGGGAAAAGTTATAGAATTTATGCTTTCGTATTAGATAATGAGTCATTTGAAATTTTATCTAAGCTGGAGAAACCAAACGTAATTCTTATAAACCCAGATGATTTTGAAGATTCTACTTTACGAAGACTAAGGGTCGAACGTTCAATTGCGGAGTATTGCTGGACCTGCACTTCTCATTCGATTTACTTTTGTTTTAAAAAATTAAATTTATCAATGTGTACATATATTGATGCTGATTTGTATTTTTATAGTGATCCGACAGCTCTGGTTGATGAGTTAGGTAAGGATTCTGTACTAATAACGCTTCATCGATTTTCTTGGGTATATAAGTGGTTGTATTCTAGATTGGCAGGAAAATATTGTGTTCAGTTTATGACTTTTAGGAATAATAAAGATGGACTAGAAGCTTTGACTTGGTGGAAAGATAAATGTGTTAATTGGTGTTTTGCACGATATGAAGATGGAAAGTTTGGTGATCAGTTGTATTTAAATGATTGGTGCCATAGATTTAATGGAATCCATGTTCTTAAGAATGAAGGGGCGTTGGGTCCGTGGAGTATCGCTCTTAACTATAAAGTTTCTCAAAACCAGAAGCATATTTATGTAAAAAACTATTTTAGTAGGAGGAATTACAATCTTATTTTCTATCATTTTTCATATCTAAAATTCTACTATGATGGAAGGAAGGTTAAATTTCTTGATCTTGGAAGCTTTTTCTTTAAGAAAACCTTTATTAAAATGTTATACGCACCATATGTCTTTGAATTGTTGAGTGTCTCCGAAAAGCTTGAAATTGATTATAAAACCATTTTTTTGAATTACAGCGATTTATCAAGAGCAGATTTAAAAACGAAGTTAAGGGGATTTTTTGGGATTAGTATATATAAGTTGTCTTTTATTTTAAATAATTAAAGATTATAAATAATGATGCGGAAAAGTATTTAAATGAAAAATATGAGGATTGTAACCATTGGATTTCGTATTATTTTCAATATGACCTAATTAGATATTCTAATTCGGAATCTATTTTGGATATTGGTACAGGAACAGGCTTTTTACCTGCAATTCTTAAGCAGAAAGGATATGCTGTTAAAAGCTTGGATGTTAATCCGAATCTCAATCCCGATATTGTTGGAAGTATTACTTCTATCCCTTTAAAGGATTCCACTTTTGACATAGTTTCGGCTTTTCAGGTTTTGGAGCATTTAGAGTTTGATAACTTTGAAAGGTCTATTTCTGAAATGGCTAGAGTTTCAAAAAGGTATGTTGTTTTAAGTTTGCCTTATTTTTGTTTATATCTCGGAATTGGAATGCTCCCTTTTCGTAGTAAGTATTTAGATTGGATTTATATTATCTTTAATAAAAGATCTGCGAGTTTGGACATTGTTAATTTTGATATCTCAATCCAGTTAACTTTTATGGGTAAGGTGGGTATGGTAAGTGATCATAAGTGGGAGCTTGGTCGCAAGGGTTTTCCGAAATCAAAAGTTGAAAGCGTTTTTTCGTCGAAAGGTTTAAAAATTATCAAAAGTTTTCACAGGCAAATGTATCCATACCACTTTTTCTATTTGCTAGAAAAAGTGGGTTTATGACTTTGCATTTAGCACTTTTACCAGTAGATTATGAATTTCGCTTTCGTTATTTCCTGCAAAAAAGTCTTGATTAGTCGGATTTTCTAATTCTTCAAACACAGGTAATTTTAATACTATTGTAGTACAACCGTAACTTAATGCTTCCCGTACGGCAAGACCGTAACCTTCTATTTTGGATAAATGTAAGAAAACCGATGATGATTGATAATATTTTTCTAATTCAGCATTACTTACATTAGATAAAATTTTTATTGATTGGCTTTGGCTTAGATTATTGATCAGTTTTCGAAGATTATCTCTTTCTGGCCCGTCACCGATAATTATTAGCGAAAGTTGCTTTGTGGTTTTAACTTTTAAATCCGAAAATATCTTGATGCCAATGTCGACATTTTTATAGTTGACCAATCTTCCTACCATTAAGATTTGTCTTGGAATTTTTGATTTTTTATCATAGCCTTTTACAGTGAGTGCCTGGTTTTTTGGTCTTATAATTTTTATCATTTTTTCAGGAATGCCTGATTTTATTAGTTTTTGCCTTGATGACTCTGATATGGTAATAAATTGGGCCCATTTATTAAGTAATGTTAGTTTCTCAACTATATATCCAAAAATACCTGCGAAATGGAAATATTTAATCCAGTCATAGCCTAAAATATCAGCTACGTATAATTTGATATT
>PFSJ01000005.1 GCA_002789015.1 candidate division WWE3 bacterium CG_4_9_14_0_2_um_filter_35_11
GATTGTGGCTGTTGTTGAAAAAACACACACAGTATCTTGCTAAGTTATAAATTTAAGATAATTATCTTGGTTTATTTCCAAATACGAGGCATTTTTGTATGTTTCTGCCCATTGCTTAGGTGCAACAGAATTTTGTAATTTCCACTTGAATTCATATCCGAATAATTTACCGCTATTTTCTTCAATTAAATCTATTTCTTGTTGCTCGTATGTTCGCCAAAAATAATAATTAGTACTAAATTGTTTATATTCATTTCTCTTTATTCTTTCTAACAACAGAAAGTTTTCCCAAAGTTGTCCTATATCATTTCTATCATCAATTTTATTGAAATTAGATATTAATGCATTTCTTATTCCAAGATCATAGAAGTAAAACTTATTCATTTTATTTATCTCGCTCCTAAGATTTTTTGAAAATCCATATAGAGGCATTATTACAAATGATTTTTCCAGTAAATCTAGATAATAAATAACTGTTTTAGTATCAACCGAAAGATTTGATGCAAGTTCACTGGTTGAAACTTCTGATCCAATCTGAAAGGCCAATAATTTCAGTAATTTATAGATTGTATTTGAATTTTTTATTCTATTAAATTCGAGAATATCTTTGATTAAATAAGAATTAGTAATCATTTTTACTACAAACTCCTTTTCAGATAAAATTCTTTTTGATAAAACTTCAGGGTAACTACCATAAATTAAATAGTTCTGAAGTTTGCTTTTTAATTCAGATATTGATATATCTTTTGCAATTTCATATTGCGAAACGGGGTATAATGTATAAACCTTTTTTCTACCAGTTAAAGACTCGTCTGTTTTATTTGCCAAATCAAAAGAAGATGAACCTGTGACAATATAAAATTTATTGGGATATCTATCAACCATTAATTTAAGTGCATTTCCAATGTTTTCGATCTTTTGAGCCTCGTCAATTACAATCAATTCATAATTACCAACATGTTCATCGGTTGATGCATAAGTACATTGTGAAAGGTTATTAGCAATTTCAAAATTATCACCAGTATCATATCGATACTTTAATTCTGTTTCAGATAGAAATTGATTAACCGAAGTAGTCTTTCCAACCTGTCTTGGACCATATATCATCAATACTTTTCCCTTTTCTATTAATTTTTGTATATCAAGTGCCCGATTTATCATAGAAGCAGGATATCATTTAAAGGCTGGTTTGTCAAACTGGTGGAGTGCAACTCCATCAATTAAGTCGAACTGGTGGAGTTGCACTTAACTGATAATGGAAAAAACATTAAACTCAACATTTCTATTTCTAAATATATTGAGGAATAAACAATAATGAGTTGCGGGGTGGGGTAAGTTATATTTCTACTTCTATCAGTTTTAAATCTGGGATATAAATATGCTCGTCTTGCTCTTCAAAAATAGTTCTAACATTGTACACAGTGCGGGGCCAGATGGGACGCAAAGCGTCTAAATTGTTACTTATTCCCGTATTAACAACACTTTCAACAGGTTCGAAAATGTTATTTATATTTATGCTGTTTTTTTCAACTTTCGAACTATTTGTGACTGAAACTATGTTATGAATTAAATCAAAAGCCTCATTATATTTAGCTTGGAGGCTCATAGCATCAAGTATTAGTTCACTAAACATCAAATTAACAAGTGATCTTCTATGTGATTCGCTTTTAGCTTCTTTATAGATATAACTTGCACGCTGTGAAAGGTCGTACAAATTAGTACCTAACTTTCCATATTTATTGAATGCCCCTTGATTTTTATTGATAGTATTTTCAATTTTTTCTGATTCACCTCTAAATTCATCTATCTTTTGGTTATAGAATGATTCTGTAACCTTCCCATCAAGCTTATCGTTGTACAACATGCTGATACGTCTTTCGTACATATTCTTTTTAGAAACAAGGTCAGTAGATATGGCCTCGTAATAATTTATTTCGTTTCTATTCTGTTCTCTTATTGCTTTTCCCACCCAAGCAAGCAATCGTTCGTTTTTGATCTTTAGTTCGTCTAATCTGCAGATTATCTGCTCGTCAATTTCATTTTGTTTAACATATTTCTTTTTTGAGCAATCACGATAGCCATTACAATGCCCATAGATCAATCCTTTTTGTTTCTCCCAAGTAACCCCACCGCCACATTCAACACACTTGAGTAACCCTTTATACCTATAATTGTGCTTATTGTATTTAGGTGTTGTTTTACTTTTTAATAACTTATGAACTTTGTCGAAAGTGTCATCATCAATTAAAGGTTCGTGACTACCTGTGTGTACTTTTCCATTCCATCTTAATTTACCAATATAAAAAGGATCTTGTAATAGTCTATGAATACGACTTTTTACAATTTTCTTACCTTTATCTGATCTTAACCCATCTTGGTACATCCTTTCAGCGAGGCGTTTTATGGAGTAATCACCTTTTGCATATAATTCGAACATTTTTTTAACCACAGGTGCCATTCCATTATTTATAACGTGAGTTTTCTTTCCTTTCTCTCCAATTGTTTTATAACCAACAGGGGGTTTGGTTGGTAACCATCCTTGTGCAATCTTTTCTTCCTGCCCTTTTTTAACCTCCTCAGATAAGTTATCTATGTAGTATTGAGCCATAGTTACCTTAACATTCCATAAAAATTTTTCATTTGATTTAGAATTTTTATGCAATACGAAATTTTCCTTAACAAAATGAATCTTTCTTTCAGGATCCGCTTCCGTCCAATCGTTGATAATTACAGCATCCTTAAGATTTCTGGTTAATCTATCAGTTTTTTCTACGACAAGAACCTTGATTTTGTTTTTGTTCAGATAAGCAACCATTTCCTTAAAAGTTTTTCTTTGCTTACTTGTGCTTGCAGATTCAGATATTGAGAATATCTTTTGGACTTTGTAGTCTTTGGAATCAGTATATTCCTGAAGTAACTTCTTTTGAGCAGGTAGACTATACCCCTCAATTTCCTGCTCTTTTGAACTAACTCTACAAAATATTACTGTTTTCATTTTATTTTCCTCTATTTAAATCTATAACTATTATCAACTAATAGCAAGTTATTCGTGTTTAAACTTTTTTTTCATGTTTAACTTTTTCAAAATTCCCATAAAATACACTGCCCTATTAATTCTTACTTTGCCTTCTAGATCCATCTGTTTTGCCCACTTTGCCAGTTCTAACAATTTGATGGGGTCGTGTTCTTTTACCAGCAATTTATAGTAATTCAAACTGTCATCATCTTCTAAGGTACGGGCTATTTCATGGGCAAAACCTTCATCCTTAATCCCATACTTAGTTACTAAATCCTCCAGTTCATCCTTAAAAGTGCTGTTAACTGGTATGTTATAATTATCTATACTGTTATCAGTAGTACTATTAACTCTATTACTGATAACTGTCTCACTGTCATCTGTATTTTTGTTTTCTTCTTTTTTCTGTTTTTCTAGCTTTTTTGATTGATCTCTCAGGATATCTTTTATATGTTTCAACTTAAATCACCTCCTTCAAGTTTAGTAAGTAACTGAAAATAACTAACCAAAGCAAAACCCAAGGAATTAGCTTCACCAAGGCTCATATCAAGCCCAAATTCTTCTTTCATAATGCTTTTTAGTTCTTTATTAACCATTTAGACAATAAAAAAAGCACGCCATTACTGACGTGCTTCTTCCTCACTATTGGTATTCAAAACTAGTTTATCTAGCGTTGATACCTAACTTTAGTTATTTACTTTTATGTTTATTCTTTTTAACTTTGTTTGTTTTCCCTGTTTATCTTCAATAAATCCTTTGATTTGAGTGGTAGATATCTTGATCGTTGCAACTCCACCATTCTCAACAGAATTTAATAGATTCCTATTGATCTTAACTTTAAAAAAATTGGCTACATTGCTTTGTACCACATCAACAAATTCCGAAATCTTTATCATAATCGTTCCTCCAATATATCTTTAATTGTTTTCGAAATAGTTTCTCTTTCCTTGTCTGTTAGCTTTTTGCTTAACTTCCATGTCTTTCTACGACTGCCAAATTGCGGTATAGCAATAACAATAGATTTATTATTTATTGACGTTCTTGTAATAGCAGAAAACAGGCTACCTAGAGCTTTGCCCTGTATGTGGGGAAATTCTTTCTCGAACATCTCAAAGGTAACTTCTTTACCATTTTTATCAAGGAAAATTTGTATTCCTTGTAAAACTTCGTTTGACTTTTTGCACAATATATCTTTAAGTTCGTTTGTCATGCTCCAAATATAGCCCATCACGTTGTGCATGTCAAGGTTGTTGTGCTAGGTGATGACTCTGTGGTATGAAGCGATACAAATATAAAAAAATATAAAGTATACTCTACTTATGGATAAGGAAAGAAAAGATACAGATTCTTCAAAGAATGTTGTAAAGAAAAAAGAAATAGAATTAATTACCCTACAGGAAGCGGTTGGTATGTTAAAGGTACATCCACAAACCCTACGTTTATGGGATAAAAACGGTGTATTAAAGGCCATTAGATTTGGTCCACGTGGTGACAGAAGGTACAAGTTAAAAGATATTAAGGAGTTTATAGAAAAAGGAAATAAATAAGGTATGGCAAAAGATAAGAAATTAGAATTAACTTGGTATAACAAAGATAAAACAAAACTAGATAAAAAAGATAAAGGTGTGTTTGAAAAAGCAAAACAAACACAGGAATGGTGTGGTATGGCAACTAAGACAACAAACAAAAGGTGGAAATACAAGCTAATCCCCCACACGGCAGTAGATAAAGTTAATTCGTTTAATGCGATTGCAAGCACCACTTATAAGTTCTAATTATGATCATTTTAAATAAAAACCCCGAAGAAATTACATTCGAAGATGTAGAGGAATTTTGTAAGGAGAATCATATTGAGGGTATACAACTGGATTACAAAAAATCCCTCCCGAGAAAGGGCTTAGCAAAGCATTTTGCGTCATTTTCAAATACACGAGGTGGTGTGATCATTATTGGGGTAGAAGAAGATCCAAAAACGGGTAGCCCGCTTAAATGGGAAGGTATAGAAGATAGTGGAAAGTTGATTGACACCATTCACCAATATGCTTCTAACGTGGAACCAATTCCCCGCTACGTTGCAGTAAAAACAAATGAGAAAAAAAGCAAGGTTTTTATTATTGTAAGGATTTTCGAAGGGGGTCACCCACCATACTACGTCCAAAACGACTCTAACATTTGGGTGCGTACAGGAAACATAAGTAGCATAATTGATATTGCTTCTCCAGACACTGTTGAATTGATGTTTGGTAAAAGGGATGAGGCTGAACTTGCTCGAAGTCGCTATGTCCGAATTGCAAAAGACGTTTACCAAGCTGGTTTGGCTCGATCTGAAAGGGAGAGATTAAAGGACATCGCTATAAAGAAGGAAGGATATGCAAGGGAACAAAATAGAAAAGGTATAACTGAAATAGATTGGGCCAAATTTAAATCAGGATACTATGGGAAGAAGTTAGGATCAGAGGTAATTATGTGTACTATTACTATTCAACCCTTTTATCCGCGCCTAGCCTTAAGTAACCCTACTGAAATAAAAGGTAAGGTTCCAGAAATTAGGGTTAGGGGTAACCATTGTGGGGATTTCCCCTCATTAAGTTGTAATGAAACAATACCAGAAGGTGTTATGTCATTTAAATATGGCTACGATGGGTCTATACATTGTGAACAAATTTATAGTAAAGGTTTGATTTACAATTCCGCTGATGTATTAAGAATAAATGATGGTATACACAGGGTTTTTCTATCAGGGATAGCTCGACTTTTATATATAACTTTATTTGGTGCATCTAGTTTTTTTAGTCATTTTAAATATCAAGGTACTGTAATTGGAGAAATAGAACTTTCTGGACTAAAGGAGGATACGGTTATAGACAATGTACTTGCTCATAACAGAGTTTTTGATTGGGATATAAAAACTAACTTACTCAACGAGTATTCTTGGGATTTGATTACAGACACAGCAATTCTAAATAGCCAGGAGGAATTAAGAAGATTATTTATAGAAAAGCTGAATGAAATATTTGTCTCGTTCAACTATGCCCCATCCAACGAATCCGAAGTAGAAAAATTTTTGCAAGAAGAAGGTTGGTCGACTAAAGATAGCTGAAATTTTCACTCGGAACTGAACAATCAGGGGTCATGGCATGCAGTGTAAGAATATATAAGTCCTATGAACTCCTTATATTATATTCTTTATAATCCTGTGTCACATTATGTGAAGCTTATTACAAATCTGTGAGTTTTGACATCGAAACGCCAAGTGCTTTTGCAAGCTTCCATACAGTAAAAAGTGAGGGATGATATCTACCAAGCTCTAAATGGCCAACGTATGTTAGGTGCAAACTAGCCAATTCTGATAATCCTTCCTGCGTCAAACCTTTTTGCAGTCTAATCTCCTTCAACCTTTTGCTGAACGCCTTTCCGTATTCTTCTTTTAGCTTTTTATTTTCCGTTTCAGATAGATCTTTTTTTAACCTTCGAGAACTTATCATAAGTAAATTCTCTATAGTACTCACAGGATTTTATATAGCGTACTCATAGGATTCGTGTTATTTTCTATATATGAAAACAAATGATTGGAAAGGATTAGGACCCAATTTCTGGGCAAATTTGAAGGATGAAGGATTAAGAATAAAGAAAGAAAGGGAGTCTGAAGAATCTTTTGAAAAGTGGTCTGGTTTAATTGGTGGTGGTTGTCTACTAATTGTAAGTTTAATAGCAGTAGGAACCTTAATTATGGCTGTCTTTGAGCTTATATCTGACGGTGATTATAAGATGTTACTCTTAATCAGCCCTACTATTTTATTTATGGCATATCTTATTAAATTATCGAGTAAGGAAAAATGATAAAAAAACTAACATTAATGGCTCTAATTATCTGGTCTGTATTAGTTACCTACTTGTATTTCACTACCCCAGAAAAAACGTCAACAAATAAAAAGCAAATGGAAATATGCGTGAACGCAATTGATACTTCAAACAAACTGTTGAATAATTGCTCCGAAGCCTACACCACCTTTGGTGACTGTGTAAGTAGTACCAACTGCGATGTTGAAACAACACAACAAAAGTTATCAGATTTGAATACCCAAAAAATAGAACTAGAAAAAGAGATACAAGAGTTAACAAAACAACTACTAAAAAATACCCCGAAGTAATTTTTTATACCGCAAATTTCAGAGCAGTTTAAATACATATAAGGGATGAAGAAAAGGGGTGCTATGGGGGATATATTATTTGTAAATCGAGAGCAGTTCTTCGCTTTGTGCTAGTACCCAATCAGGGAATTCTACTAATTTAATCAAATTACCAGTTCTAAAATCGTCCCAAGGTGCGAGCCAGAAGAACGAATTTTCAGATTTCGCTTATTACATCAAACCCTTTGAAGCTTCCTACAACTGTATATCCAATAATTTTTATTTTTGCATTTGTTATATTTAATATTTTTTTTGCTGTTTCGTTTAAGGTTGCCCCCGATCCTGTTGCATCGTCAATCATCAGCACGTTTCCCGTTATTTTTTGATTAGGATCTACTGCCATTGTTGTTCTTGCGTTGGCTATACGGTCTTCGAGTTTGCGCAGTGTTTTTTGGGCAACTTTAGTTTTGCTTGTTACTTTCTCGATCTTTATCTCTGTTAGGTCAAGGTTGAGGGATTTTTTCAGTTCGTCCATTATCTGAATTTTACGATCTATTGTCGGTGGTATAAAGCAGACTTGTTGTATATTATATTCCTCGATCAGTTTTAATATCGATGGTTTTATGTTCGCTGAAATCTCCCTGATCAAATCGATATTTTGAGAGGTTTTTGCAACGTAAATCAATTGGCCAAGTTTTGTTTTACCAAAATGATCAAATGTATAAAAATCGCTGAAAAATACGTCGTTTAAAAACACTTTTTCGGTGCCTGATAGGATGCGTTTTTTTGCTGATATTAATCCGTCCCTTTTTAGTTTTCCAAGATCTTTTAGCCTTGTGGCGTACAACGACTTTTGTTTTTCAAAGCTCGTGTTGTTTTTTATACACCATTCATGAAGCCCCATCAGTCCTCTAATCATCTCTCCCGATGGCGAAACATATATATAATTTTGCTCAATAAGTAGATCAGCAAGATTGAGTGGGTCGATGTTGATATCCCTGCTCTTTTGGTTTATTAAATAGAAGGATTTGCCATTTGAGTCAATCTTTGTCACTAAGTTTTCGCTTAAAAGTCTTGCTAGATGTTTGTAGATTGTTTTTTCTGATATACCTAGGTTTTCCACAAGTAGGTTTGGCCTAACTGGTTGAAATTTCTTAATCGCTTCTAAAACGTTTTGCGCCTCGCTTGATATTTGCATGTAAGGAGTATAGGGGGTGAGCGCTCACCGGTCAAGGCTCACCCCATGGTACGTCGATTATTCTTTTCACCCAGATTTTGATAGGCTACTATTTTAGATCCACAATTTAAAATTCTGCCCAAGTGTGTGGTTGTGTTTTGAATCTAAAAAATGTTGGCATTTGCCCTTTCGGTGCAATAGCGATTGTAAAGTTGAGAATGTTTGGTATGTCCCTCATTAATTCCTTTGTTTGTTCGTTGCTAGAATTTCCTGGAACCGTGCAATTTAGTTCAAGTGCGATTGTAGCTTTTGGCTCAAGCTTAATTTCTTCTGGATTATTTTTACAATAAAAAAAGAATCGTGATAATTATCGTAATTATTTTATTCATCGTCTTTATTTCTAAAAAGTGTAGATATGGTGAAGTCGTATCATTTAGCTGTAAATGTGGCGGTTATGAGTATCAGGGTTATATAAAACTAGAAAATAGGAGAAATTATCAGGCTGATTCCTATTGCGTTGGTGTGCCATGTTCATATAGTGGTTATGATGGTTGACCATTTTTAATCAAAACGTTTTCACGTTATTTTGGCGTTTCTCCATAAATTATAACTTTTGTTCCTTGGTTTTCTTCTGATGCTTTTACTGTTCTTTTGTCGTCCATTTCTGGTTCCGTCCATTCAAATAGTTTTTTCGCATCGGCAGTTCTCATGTTTATGCATCCGTGACTTTGAGGTGTTCCGAATTTATCGTGCCAATAAGTTCCGTGAAAGCTAAAGCCACGTCCCCATGGAATTTCATCGTTTCCAAAGAATTGAATATATGGAACATTTGGAAGATAGTAGTACGTTCTTAAAGCTTTGCTTCCGCCTGACATTTTTTGAGATGTTGTTTTGTATGCGATTGTAAATTCTCCTGTTGGGGTTTTGCCCCATTTTCCAGAAGATATTAAAAATTCCATAACTTTTTCGTCGCCTTCAAACGCATAAACCATTTGTTTTGATAAATCTACCTCGATGTGTTTTTTTGATGGGTCTACAGAATCTGTGGGTTCACTATCTCCCAATACGCGACTTCCAGAAGATGCAAAATCAGAGGAGATAACTTTTTTTCCAAGAAATTCTCCAACTTGATTTTTAGTATCGTAAGTGCCCAAAGGGTTCAAATTATCTGCTGTTGGTTCCCATTGATTCGAAAAATAATATGGTAAAACGTTTATGTATAAGTAGAAAGCGAAGGCTAGAGTCAAAAACAGTTTCAGCTTTTTGCTGGGCATAAGTTCATGTTAGTCAGAATACAAATTTATTGCAAGAGGGGCTTATTAAGTTCTTGTAATGCTTTTTCTATTAGGAATACTTGGTTGCTTCGAAGAAGAGGCATCGTGCCTTGTGAGAAAAATCCATATTCTGATACTTCTTTGCTGGGAATAAATTTCCCACCAATAAATATACCTGTGTAGCAAATATCTAGCCGAGAAGTGTCTCGATCGGTCCGAGTTTTAAGGGGTTCATCTGCACTTACAACAAGGTTAGATTCTTCTTTTATTTCTCTTTCAATTGCTTCTTTTGGGTGTTCACCAGATTTTAAGTATCCTCCGGGTAGACTCCATGCGTGTCCTCTGTATGTATGTTTAAAAAGTAGTATTTCTTGTTTTTCGTTGAAAATAATTCCTGTAACTCCGACCAAGAATTGATTTTGGAAAAGGCGCATGAAAAATAGTTGCCAACCTTTAGGTAAATTTAGTAATTTCCATATTTTCGCAAGGATTGATTTCATAATGCATTTTTGTCTTGAGGTTCAATGACTGTAGTGTGATTTTTGAGTCTTTCGTTTTCTAACTGCAGTTGATGAATTTGTTTAGTAAGGTTGACGATTTCACTTTCGGTTTGTGAAATTTTATTATTTTTTCCGCGCATGGTAAGTGCATCTGATATTGAGTTAGTTAGATAAATTATGTAGGCTAAGCTTAGGCCTAGTATGAGTGATCCGATTATTACGTAAAAAAGTGGAAGGTCGGGAAATGTATATGCACCGAGTTGTAATGTTACAAGCGCCAAATTGTTTTGTGCCAAATAAACCATACCCACACCTACGGCCAGAAACAATATTAATATAAGCATACTCTGTAATATACATACATAGATGGTATTGCACAACGACTACAGGATATTATTTTCGGTTTGACCTAGCCTCTTTATTAAAGTACTGTTAGTTTATGAAATTGTTAAAACTTTTTGTATCGTCTTTATTTATTCTTTTGTTAACTTTGCATGCTTTTGCTCCAAATAAGGTTTTCGCCTTTAATCTTTTTGGTTCGATTTTAGGGGATGGGGATGAAAGTGATGGTGAGGATCAGAAGGATGATGAAGACGAGGAAGATGAGGAGGAAAAAGAAGATGAAAAGAAAACAGAAACCAGAAAAACGACAGTAAATCCTGATGGCACAAGAACAGTCGTAAAAAGAAAAGTTGAAGATAATGGGAAGGTCGAAGTTCAATCTAAAACATATAGTATTGATGGCAAGGTTGTCGAAGAACAAAAAATAAAAAGCGGTGATAACGAAAATGAAATAGAGGATGAATTTAAGGGGATTTCTGAAATGAAGTTTAAATCAAAAAGCGGTGATGATTTTAAGTTAATGATTAAAAATGAAGATAAAAGTTTGACTAAGGTTGTGTATGATTCTATTGAAAATAATATGCGAGTTGTAGGAAAGCCAGATGATGATGGTGATGATGTTTTAATTAGGGACGGTGAAGATGGGACGTATGAAGTCGAAAAAGGTGGCGAAAAGATGCAAGTTTTATTGCCATTAACGGTTGATGATTCTGATGGATCTATTTCTGTTTTAACAGGTTCTGGTGAAAAAACTTTGACGAATTTTCCAGATGAGATTTTGAAAAAAGCTAGATCAAAAGATGCTTCGATTGAAGTTTCAGATGTCAAAATAAAAGAAAAAGACGGCAAAGTTATTTACGAGCTGAGTGCAGAAAAAGCTGAAAAATTATTAGGACTATTTCAAACGAAAATTGCAAGCCTTGTAACATATGACGTTGAAACTGGAAACGAAATCCAAAGCCAACAAGACTTTTGGAACAAAATAATGGATGCACTTAGCTTTTAGGGTGCGTGGTAATCTGCGCGATTATCGCGTGGTATAATTAGAGCATGTTTAGTCCGAGGTTTACGATTTCAAATACTATTTTAAATAGACTTACTAAAATTGCAGAAATTAAATCTGCGGTTGAAAGGTCAATGATTCTTCCTGAAAGGGAAGTCTTTTTAAGACGCATGGCGATAACTAAGATCGCTCATTCATCGACATCGATAGAAGGAAATACGCTTAAGGAGCATCAGGTAGAGAAGGTTGCTAATGGCAAAGCTGTGAATGCTGAAGAAGTACAAGTAAGGGAAGTAAAAAATTATTTGTTAGCGCTTAGGAAAATTGATGAATTATCTAATAAAAATGAAAGCTTAAAAATAAGTGACGTCCTACAAGTTCATAGGATTGTTATTGATGGATTAGTCGAAAAAGAAAAACAGGGAGTTTTAAGAAGGGGGCAGGTTTATATTGTTAACATTCTCCCGAATGGAAGAGAGGAAGTTGCATATACGCCTCCAAAGGCTAAGGATGTTGAAGCTTTGATAAAAAACCTTTTGAGTTGGCTTGATAAGGAGGAGTCATTACACCCGATTATTAAAGCTGGTTTATTACATTATCAGTTTGAGACAATTCATCCGTTTACAGATGGGAATGGAAGAACAGGTAGACTTCTTAGCCTTTTGTATTTATATCAGTCAGGTTGGGATTTCAAGAAGATATTAGTTCTTGAGGATTTTTATAATCAAAATAGGAAGGGTTATTATGAGTCGTTGCAAACCGGTGTTGATTATAAGTCAAGAGGTTGTGCTGATTTAACAGGTTGGCTAGAGTATTATACTGAAGGGTTTTTATCCGAAGCACAAAAAGTTATGGATCAAATTATTAATATTTCTAGTATTAAGAATTTTGATTCAAGCAGAAAGTTTTTGGATAAGGATGAGCTTCAGGTTATAGATTTTATTGTTACGCTTGGAAGAATTACAAGTGCAGATGTGGTTGATATTTTGAATATTCCTAAAAGGACAGCTCAAGATAAATTAAAAAGATTAGAAGATGCAAGAATAATAAAAAAGATTTCTGAAGGTCCTAATACATATTATATTATCGAAACAATTTAACGCGCTTAACGGCTTGCAAACATTTTACTGCATGACAATCTTTCTATTTGACTTAATTAAGAAAAAAGGAATGTTTGATTGTGCAAATCAGAGGGAAATATTTTGAATAGCCATTTATTTCGCAATCATAATTGTTCCATGGGTTTTGATATCCAATTATTGAAATCAATACTGTTATTGAATAAATGAAGCCTATTAGAATGATAAGTATTTTTGAGCGAGCTAGTAGAATATTAATGTTTTCGATGCTTAAAATATAAAGTAGTGGAATGAGTGGTAGAAATCTTCGTGGGCCAAATGCTGATCCGCCATAATTTTTTTGCATAATTGTATTAAATAATATATATCCCAAAGTTATTGCAATTATAAATAGCCATCTTTTATCAAATCGTTTAACAAAAAGTGAAAATAGAAGTATCGGTTGATATAAAAATAAACCGTATGTTCCGAACGTGTAGTTGAAAAAGCGTATTAGTATTGGATCGTCTAGAAGTTCGAATCCAGTTTTATTATAAAGCCACTTTGAATTTTCGTATGATAAATAAATATTCGGAAGTAATTGTGGTGGAAGAAATGTTTCAAATTGGATGTAGTTCAATGCGAAATGAAGAATTGTAATTGGTAAGCTGGATATGAATATTAATAATAAATTTTTTATATTCAGATCATCTTTGTGCACAAATATATACCAGCAAAGTGTTACTGGTATAACGATTGCGCCCCCAGTAATGTCGATTGCAAGAATCAGCGAAAGCAAAACACCGGTAGCTAAAGAGGTTGTGACGTTTTGTTTTTTTTGGATTAAAAAACAAAAGAGAAGAAGGTGTATAGCAGCTTCAAGTATATGATTTGTAAGAAATTTGGAATAAGAAAATATTAAGGTTCCAAAAATTAAAAATAATGAATGTTTTAAATTAAGAATTTTCCTTGACGCTATAAAAATTATTAAAATTGGAATTACGTTTGTTAGAAAAGCGGAAAGTTTATATATAGCAACTTGGTTTTGTAATAAAGCTGGTTTTAGTTGGAAAACGAATTTAATAAAGTATCCCGTTACGAAATTTAAAAACGGTGGTTTTGAGGAATAACTTTTTCCATTATAAACTACCCGGTCGCCAATTCCTTTGTATGGAGTATCGTCGATATTAAGTTTCGAATATTGCACAATTGACATTGTTCCAGCAAGCCTTGATGCATCATTGTCGGATATTGGATGTGTAGGAATTTTTAAAGTAAAAAACATTAGAATAATCAAGGGAAAAAACAATGTGGTGAAATTCATTTTTAGCATGTTACATGTTACATTGTAGTTGATATTTCTTATGTATAAAACATTTAAATCGGAGTGGTTTCATTACTTCGTTCTTATTTCATTTTTATTAATTGCTTTTTTTTTCAGGTTTTGTAATCTTGGATATTCTGATTTCCAAGGGGATGAAGCGAAAATTTTTTTATATAGAACATTAGATCAGGATTTTATTTCAACTTTATTTACAAATTCCAAGGGTCCAGGGCAATATATTGTTGTTTATCTGATGGATAAAATATATGGAATCATCGGCGGCGGTTTTGATCAAGAGCTTTTTTTTAGAATTCCATTTGCTATAGCCGGAGTAGTTTCTGTCTGGCTTTTTTACATACTTGGAAAATTATTTGGTGGCAAGAATGCAGGCTTGTATGCCTGCATTCTTGCCAGTTTAAATGGATTTTTCATTGCTTTTTCTCGGATTGTTCAATACCAGTCTTTTAATATCCTTTTATCATTGGCATCTTCGATATTCTTTGTCCTTTATCTCAAAAGCAAATCTAAAAAAAGCTTATTTTTATCCGGTTTTATATCTGCTATCGGCTTTTTGTTCCATTATGATGCAATCTTTTATATCGTTCCTCAATTTATAATTTTGCTTTTCTCGCTCGACCGAAAAATTTTTGTAAAATATATTTTAGTTTACGTTTCTGCATCATCATCCATTCTAATTTTCTTTTTGCCTTATTTATTTAGTAGCACCTTCTTTTCGACTATAAATTATATATTGAATGAAAGATCTATTGGATTTTTTAGTTATGATTCTGTTTATTATAGTTTGAAGTTAATATCAATATATTTCCCAAAGGAATTTACAATTTCTGTTGGGTTTGTTTTATTATTTGTATTTATTTTTTGGTATAAATCAAATAAAGATAAGCTGATTTTGTTTTTAGTTTTTTCTGTTCTCGCTTTATTAATTGCAAGATATTTTAATGTTGAGCCAAGGAGGATATTGATTTTTTCATCAACATTTTTAGCAATATTCGCAATTGCGATTTTTTTCAAAAAGTATTTAAAGACTTCTTTATTAGATAGTTATTTGTTTTTATGGGTAAGCCTTTCGTTTGTGATTCTATTTTTATTTTTGAATAAGCCGCTAACTCATATTTACAATGTTTTTATTCCTTTGACATTTATCGTTGCTATTAATTTTGATAAATTGAAGCACCATTTCATAAAGTTTTTCGCATTTTTATTGATTGTTCTTTCTTTAGTATCATTTAATTACCAGGCTTATATTGAAAATGGTTTGGAATATCCGTGGAGTAAAAAGACATACATATTTGGCGATATGTACTCCGGGATCTCAAGAGGTGAAATTGTTCGAGGGATTTTTGGATTTCCTTATTATAGAAATTTAAATAATCTAAACATGTCAATTTCTTCTATTATTCAAAAAAATGAAATGCCTATTTTATACTCAAATATTAAGGATTCAAGGTTTAAATTTTATGCTGACACGAAATATCCTGTTAATGGAAGTAATGAAATTCCTGTGTATGTAGAAATTAAAAACTCAATTGATTATGAAGGCAATTATCCATCAAACGAGATGATTTTAGAGAAAGTTTTGGAAACGCCAATGTATTCGATTTATAGAGGAAAGTTGTAGCTTCTTGGGTTATATTTTTCCTGTTCATATACCATATAGTCATTTGCGTGTAATATGTATTGTAAAAGTAATAGGTTTTGATGTTTTACGTTTTAGAGAAGGTGAATTAATATGGCAACAGTTGTAAATACGACAAACCCAGCATCTTCGGATAATGGTGGAAGCGGATTTATATCAGGAAGCATAGCAAGTTTTATCGCACCAAGTTCTCAGGGCGGAATTATTGCAATGATAGTGCTTGGCATTATCGGTGCAGTAGTTGGTGGTTATTTGGGTGAAAGATTCTTTGACGTAGGGGTTACTGGATTTAATCTTCAATCATTTACTATTGCTGTAATAGGATCTTTAATAGTTATATCAGTTGGGAATTTATTACTACGTAAATAATTACAAGCAAAGCCCACAAGCTGGAAGGGGTGAGTTTTAATGAGCGAAAATATTTATTACAGAGATGAAACTCCTGAAGCACTAATACCGGAGATTTGGCCGAAAATTTCGCACGAAGAGGCGGTGGTGATGGCGGCTAAGTTGAATGCATTGCCACCGTTAGCTAACTGGTTGGATGAAGTAATTGCATACCTTGGTGAGTCAGAAGGAGTTACTCCAGTAGTATCCGATGTTCCAAACGAGTAAGCAGAGTGGACAGAAATCTATGTCAAACCTCCAAAAAGGGCTACCCTTATTTTGGCAGGCGGGATGGGGATCGAACCCACAGTCCGGGTTTTGGAGACCCGTGGTTTGCCAGTTAACCGACCCGCCTATGATATTTTCTAATATGCTACATTTATTATAGCAAGAAAAAAATTTCTAAAACCTTTAGGAGGTGATTGTGAATGAAAGAAATACATATGTTGACCTTTACGATGGTTATAGTCGGGGCATTGAACTGGGGCTTAGTTGGCGCTTTGAACATTAATTTGGTAAATATGCTATTTGGAGGATTTGCCTCACTAGAAACTGTAATTTACCTACTTGTTGGAGTTTCAGCAATCGCTGAAGTAATAATGCATGCGAACTGTTGCAAATGGTGTGCGTTGGAGTCTTCCAAATCAAAAAAAGGTAAAAAGTGATAAGCTAAGTTGATAAAAATATGTTTTCTCTGCCATTTTCTAAAAAATCAGGTCTACTGTATGTCAAAAGAGACAAAGCACAACTTTATGTAGTTGGATCATCTTCCTCAATTGAAGTTGTTTTTGACTCGGCTGTATTTGAGAACCTTGAAGTAAAAGATAAGGATGCTTTTGAATCTTCTATAAAAGAAATTATCCAAAGAATAGCTTCCAAAAACATTTCAATTTTGATTGTTCTTTCAAGCGACATTGTTTTCAGAAAAGACATGTCAAAAATTTCTGACGGAGAACTAGATCAAGAAATAAATAAATTTATAGATGCTATTCCGATGGATAACGATAGCCTTGATTATAGGATTATGCCAGTAGAAACCGGCGTCGCGGTAGTTGCGACAAACACGATGATATATAACATCGCCCGCGACGCCGTGGAATCATTAGGTTCTAACGTAATAGCTATTGTTCCTGCCGCTTTTTTTGGAGTTACTACAAGCGACATTACGCTTAATGTGTTTGCTCAAATTGCAAAAGCTAATGTCTCATTTGGAGAAGCAGATTTTATGCGAAAAGGTCCGCACGGAAAGATTGTGCCAAATCCAATTTCTGTTATGAATAAAAACCGTCCTGTAAATTCTTCTGGTGTTGTTGAAGTCAAATCTTCAATTAGTAAAAAATCTGTTTTTCTTGTGATTTTAACTATCATTTTATTTGGGATTTCAGGTTTTTTAATTAAGAAATACTATTTAGACGGTAAAGATTCTAAAGTAACAGAGCAACCCAAGCTTGAGATGGAAGTTGTGTCAGAGGCCCCTGCAGAAACTCCGGCAGAGGCACAAGCTATCCCAGAGTTTACTATTGAGGAAGTTAAAGTAGATAAGTCAGATTTAAGACTTTCTATTTTAAATTCCACAAAGATTTCTGGACTTGCATCAAAAGCAAAGGACGCAATTTCAAAACTTGGGTACTCTGATTTTGAAGTCGGAAATTCAAAAGAGGTTTTGACGAATGTTCAGATCATTTTATACAAAGATATTCCAAAAGAATATTTAGCGGAAATTTCAGAATCACTTAAAGAAACTTTTAAAGTGGAAACTATCGATGTAAAGGAAGATTTTAAAGAGGTTTTTGATTTTGACATACAAATAATTCTTGCCGGCATTACAAATTAATGCATAACATGAACAGGCTGGGAAACATAGGTAACACATTGAGTAGAATGTGTACTTATGAATTATCTAAAAACAAAAGCTTTTCAAAACCATCCTCTTAAATCAAATATCCCTGTGTGTATTGGTGGCGTTAACCACAAAAACTGGTTTCAAAACTACTATGATTATTCAAAACTAGATAAATGGACGATCTTTAGGAATTTAGCAAAAGATTATGGTTTGGAAGTTCAAATGCGACTTGAATGGATGATTTTTTATGAAAAGGTATCAAAAAAGAATGCAGGAGAAACTTCGAAACATTATGAAATTTCAACAAAGACGTTTCACAAATGGCATAAAAGGTTTACTGAATCAAAATCAAACGTCGAATCTTTACTTGACAGATCAAAAGCACCAATACACAAGAGGAAAAAAGAGATAAGTGGGATTGAGGAATTAAGGATAGTTGGATTAAGGAAGAAGCATATGAGATATGGCAAGAAGAAGATTAGAAGACTTTATTTAAATGAATACAAAAAGGACAT
>PFSJ01000020.1 GCA_002789015.1 candidate division WWE3 bacterium CG_4_9_14_0_2_um_filter_35_11
TGTGGTGCGTGGACATTTGACCCAACCAGTCCTTCAGGTGCAGATTCAATATCAATAGTTTCAACTGCCAGTGACAGTGGTAGTGGTTTAAAAACTTCAGGATTGTATGTTGCTAAAAGTCCAAATGGTAGTATATGGACAGGTTGGGATGCATTAGTTCCTAACGACGGAGATGGATCAACTGGGTCAGTAAGTGATGATTGGAGTACTTTGGGTAAAGCTGATGGCACTTACAGGCTTGCATCAAACTGGTGGGATAACGCAGGGAATTTTCAACAATGTACACAAGATTATACGTTTGACAGAAATCCACCAAAAACAACATTAATTGGCCCAACTCAAGTTTGTTTGAATCAAACTTATACATATTCAATGACTGCTAACGCCCAAAACGGCTTAGATAGGGCTTACTTTACCTATTACAAGCCAAGTACAAGCAGTTGGCAGACAAGTCCATATCCTCTGAATAGTACTGGGTTATCTGGAAACACCTATTCTGGTTCTGGCACAATTGCTTTTGCAACAGCGAATGGTTTTTCTGTGGGAAATAGCTATTATGTCGCCTCATGGTCGTATGACGATTTAGGAATGAAGTGTACAGGTAATCAATTTTATTTTCCAACTCCCGGTTTATCTGGTTGGTCTGATTGTGGTTCAAGTTCGAGGCAAACTGTTAGCGTGATTAGTACGCCAAGTGCAGTTATTAATTTAAGAGGCGTTAATCCAGATCCATCAATCGTAACGTTTAGGTGGGATTATGCTGGTTTGCCATTTACAAGTTATAATATTTCAGGACCCGGGGTTAAGTGGGGTTATAATGGTTGCTATTCACCATCAAATTTTTGTCAGGCAAAATATAATGTAGGTAATTGCAAGCTAGATTATACGTACAATATTTCTCCGAATAATGTTTGTGGCGTTGGACCTTCCAAATCCATAACCCTTTCACCAAACTGTGTCCCTACTTGTAGTTTAAGTTTTGCAAGTGGATATGGTAATCCTTCGTCTCCGGGAACAACGATTACTATAAATTCGGCTGTTAATGCAGGAGATCCAGGTGACTATATATCAAATTGGACTTGGAGTGATAATGGTCCAGATAAAGGGAGCTATTACTCGGGTGGTGTATCAAGAGCTCAATATACATTAATAAATAGATATGGAGCAACAACAACATTAAAACAAAGCGTTTTTGATTCTTTAAATTCATCGTACAGTGGAACTTGTTCATTGACGGTTAATACAGCTGATCCAACTATAGTAGTTGGTCCGGCATATGCTATTTCAATTACAAAGAGTTCTACTGTTGCGACAACGCAAGAACAACAAACTGTGTACTCTTCGTTATTAAATGATAATAATGGAACGTTAACATATAACCAATCTGCTAACTTAACATACAATAGTGTTTCTTATAAAAATATATGTATGGAAACTGGTGTGACTTGCTCATTTTCTGGTATAGCAAATGTGACATCTACGTCTATTCCTGGATATCCGCCTAGTACACCAAAGGGCTTGTATATTACAGTTCCAAGAGCTTTGACACCTGGTACATATGCTTATGGAATGAATCTGTCTTCGACAAAATGGGATGGTACGCCCATATCAAGTCAGAGTAATAATCTATTCGTTGTATATAATCTTGCGCCAACATGTATTAAACCAGCATTAAGTGAATACAGCACATATGGAAGTGTTGGGTATCCATTGGGGCACAATATAACAGTTACAGGTTCTGGTAGCGATCTTGATGGAACCGCTGTTACTTATAAATGGAATGACCCTAACCCTGGTTCAGGAACACTGTCACCAACGACTTCAACAGTTAATACGACTATATATACGACTCCTAACAATTACGATAGTTCAAATAGAATTTCATATTCGGTCACTGATTCAAGTGGTGGAAAAACGGTTTGCCCAGTTTCAGATTACATAACAACACTAGTTCAGCCTGGCCTTTCAACCAGTTGGTATAATTATTCCATTGATATAAATAAAACCCTAACAGATACAAAAACTTTCACATGGACGCAAGATGGAACATCTGCTGGATTTTATGTTGCAACAAGTTTTGGTGTTGACATAAGTTCTTCTACAGTTGGTGGAATGACAAATATATGCAAAATTGCAGGGGTAACCTGCAATTTTGCCCCAGGGATAACAAGTATCAGTCAATCGGTTGCAGGAGCCACCTCTTTGACATCGAAAAATTATTCTTTGACTATTACGGTTCCCACTTCACTTGGTGTCGAAAATTATGGAGTTAGAATTTCAGGGTCAAATACATATAGAGGAACTTCATATCCATTTGATAGCATAGAAACCGTTTTTATAACCGCAAGCACTTCTGATATAAGCATTACGTGTGCAGATGGATCAACTGGGAACTGCTATACATTTACACAAAATAGAGGATGGGTATCTGGGGATTTGATTTATCTAGTAAAATCAAATGGTTTTACGGGTACTTTTAATTTAATCCCTGATGGTTCCAGTCTTTGTGGGGTGGCAGGAGTTACTTGCACCGTAAGCCCAGCAGGTGGCACTTTTTCACTAACCGAAAATGAGTCAAAAACTGTATATCTTAATATTCAAGCAACTTTATCTTCCCCGCTAGGAAGCTATAACGCAAAATTTAAATCAACTGGCATAAGAGCTACGGTCGGAACTTCAACTGGAGAAAAAACAAGTCCAGCTACTATTGTGACTTTAAATAATCAAGCGCCGACCTGTGGAACGCCTACATATAGTTTTAATCCAAATACCCCAGTATCTTTAGCAAGCACTGTAAAGGTTGTAGTTGGAGGTGGGGCAGACCCAGATTCTGATCCTTTAACTTATGGTTCGTGGTCGGTAACAAGTGCTAACTCAATTACCGCAGTGTCAGGAGAAATAAATTCTGCAAATGTTGTAATGAATAATGTTTATAATTCGTGTACTGAAGTTAGGTATAAGGTTTATGACAATAATAGTGGTGTTTCTGCCACGTGTGTTGTCCCAAGTACACTTTGCACTATTCTTGATAGCGTCCCTCCTCAAGCATCGCTTACGACCGGAGCTAATTCAGTTTGTAAGGGTATTTCTTATCCTGTAGCATTTAATTACACAGATAATGAAGTATTGACTGAAGTCTCTATAAATAAAAAAGATCCAGTTTCTGTCGTTTCAACAAACTCTGGCAATTTTGGTACATCTACTTCCCTATCAAGTTCGACAACTTTTGACACTGCCGGAACATATTATGTTTACCCAGTTGCAAAAGATGCAAATAATAATATTTGTGATAGTAGTGGTTCAATTTCTTGCGGAACTGGAACACTCAAAGAAGTTACGGTAAACGAGAATTCAAGTGCTCCAACTATGTCTTTTGTGACTTATGCATACATTCCAACAAAAGTAAGGGTTACTTGGACAAAGCCGAGTAATTTAGCTGCCAGTAATTATACGTTGGGTGGGACTGGAACTCTAAGCACCGTAACTTGTTCCGGCGACAATTGTGGTGTTGATATTACAGAATTAAACTGTGCAAGTTCATATTCATACACTCTTTCCGAAAACGATGAAAATACTTGCAATGCAACTTCAACAATTGAGAATGTTTCTCCAAACTGTGCGCCAACATGCTCTACTCCGACTGTAGCGAATTCACTTAGCGTATATCCTTTGGATACAAGCCAAACTATCAATAGTATGAAGTCCGTTGCGACTTTTGATTCTGAAGATGGTGATTCCGTAACTCACATTTGGGCTCCTTCCTTAAGTGGAGCTGGGCTTGGTGAAATAACCGCAGGTGGCGCTGATGCAACGTATTTAACCCCAAATAGAAATAATATTACTGTTCAAGTCGTCCATTCTGTAAGAGATACTGGCGGTCCAAATGACGATAATTTTGTTATTGTTTCTTGTGGAGCTGTTTCTTTTCCTATGGTTCCTGATGGTTTAAATAATTATTCGTTTAATCCAGGAAGTATTACTGTTGCACGAAATACTGCAAACCCATCTGGTACATCTAATTTTGGATATGATCTTTCAAACTATCAAGACGGAACTTTTACAATTGATACAACAAATACTGATAACTCATCATTTATAGGAAATAATATTTGTGTTTTAACATCTCTATTGACATGCGTGGGTGGTGGCGTCACAGCTTCAGTCGGGAATGGAAGATCGCTTCCTGCGACTTTAACTTTTGGAAATGATGCACGTGTGAATTTTGATACAACAAAAACATATAAAATTAAAGGTACTGTTACCTACTCCACGACTGATACATCGGTGGATTCTGTTAGCAAAAACGCTTCTGCATATCTAAACGTGTCTGTTTCTGATACGGCTCCAACTTGTAAGGTCTATTCTAGATTAAACTCTGCCGACGCTTGGGCTGATGTGACTGGGCAATACTTCACATATTCAAAAGGTACAAATGTTCAAGTTAGAACTGTTGGCAGTGATGCGGATGCCGACACAATAGGCTCGTATTCCTGGTCTACATCTGCCGGAACAATTTCTCCTACAGATACGCAAGAATCAGCATATACAGTTTTACCTGTTGATGGGCTAAATGCATCAGTTACTGGCCGCGTTAATGAAAGTGTGCCAAATAATCTATATGGGACCTGTTCGACTGTTATGAAAACTCCAGACCCTGGTACACACATAATTGCGGCTGGAAGTATTAATGGGTCTTCTACATCAGCGACAATTGCCTATTCTTATTCCGGATATGTAAATGATAATAACGGAATTGGTGTTAATGGTACTTCAACAATATCAAGTGGGGCAATTGCAGGATATATAAACATCTGTACGGTTTCTGGGGTCACTTGTACATTTGAAGGCCAAAGCGTTGGCACTGGTTTGATGATAGGAAGTGGAAGCTCTAGTTCAAAAAATATTATAGTCGATCTTGGTTCGGTAAGGCTTGATAATACTAAATCATATGCCGCAAAAGTTTTATTTTCTGCTCCGACTGCTGATGGTGGAACTATTACAGCGTCAACAACAGGGGGAGTTATCGCCATTATGGATGCTGTTCCAACTTGTGGAAATATTTCGATGTCTCCAGCAAATAGCGTTTTATCAGGAAGTTCAGACGCCTTAACAATCACCGCACTTGGATTTGATGATTGGACCATGTCTTCGGCTAAACTTGAATATAACTCTAATATTACTGGTACAAATGCCGGAACGTGGACGACAATTGGAACAGTTTCTTCATTTGCTAGTGTCGTTTCACCTAGTGCTGTATTTTCTTGGGCTCCAGGATCCTTCGCTTTAGGGCGATATCAATTGCGAGTTACATGGACAGATAACAAGTCTCCAACAGGACAAACAGTCACTTGCAGTGCATTAGATTCAACAATAACTACAACCGATCCTTCTAGTCCAACAGATACAAATAATGCGGTTGTGACTGTTAATGGAAACAGACTTTCTGGAAGGGTTTTCATACAAAGTGATGGACCATCAAACTCTGTTATTTATAAAACTGTAAGTAAAGATGCTGTTTCAAATCCATTTGTTATTACAAGCAGTGAGGGAGCAACATCTTGGAATAATTTAACAGTAGATCCATCTGGCAACCCTGCCAATTGTGCGGCTAGCTATCCTGATGGTACTGCTGATTCGAATAATTGTAATAATGATTTCTTTGTTTCCAATACGACACATCTTGTTAACACTAGCTTGACTGCATCTATTGCAAATCTTTCAAACAAATATGCGTGTACATATGATGTTTGGGGTTTAGATGCAAGTGGTGTTAGGGTGAAGAAAATTGCAAATGGAGCTGGTTGTACGACTTCACCTTTTAGTCTTGAAACTGGTCTTTCTTCATATTCTGCAACCACAAGGTGGACAACAGAAGTTGATTTTTATCTTACATATAATACAGATCAAGTTGGAGGATTTGTTTATACGAATAATGGATCGAATGCCAGTGACCCATTACTCGGACTTTCAGGATATATGATATCTACGTCTGGATATGCTTCTGGGAGTTCAATATCTAGTGGCAGTTATGCTTTCCCAGATAGCGCTGATTCTGCAAACTATTTACCTGATGGTAATAGATCTTTCACCATTACGGGAGCTAATATAGGATCCAGCGCTTCATCAAAGAAATGTTTTTACGCTTTTAGAAATGATGGAATAAACAGTTCGTTTACGTATCAAAATATGAAAACGATTGTAGAATCTGGTTCAGTTTCTGGTTGGACTACCGGCGAGGGTTGCACAACACCAAACTTAACTATTGCTCATGGAAATCTTTCTCCGCAAAGGCAAAATTATTTATACTTCTTTATTGTTCCAAAGATCATAATTGATCCTGCTTCCACGGTTACTTTAGTCAAAAGTTGTACTGATAGTACCATTATAAATGATCCGATTGATCCTACTATTAATTTATATAATTCAAGTGGTAATCCAATTGGAGAAGATACATATGATTCTGGAACAAAGATGTTTTCTATTGTGAACAATGATGGGTCAGGTGTTAAAACAGAACTTTTATGGAATAGCCTATACGAGGCTCGTTTGTCGATTAATGTTAACTTTATTATTTGTAATAACGGCTCTCCAAGTTTTACGGTTGGGACAGTAAGTACACAGCCAAATGTAGTCAATGCAGACTTACCTTCATACCCATCTCTAACAGATACGGAAAACCAAGTTAAGTTTACTTTTGAAGTTGCTTACAAAAATAGTAATAACTGGTGGCAAGTTTATAACGGTGGTGTTCATGCAAATGGAATAATGGATTTGGTTAAACTTCCACAAATAGATGTCTCGGGAACTGCAACGCCACTCCCATTGATTGAAAACCCGACATTAAATAATCTTGCGACATATTATACTGGTGCACTTGCTTCATCGTCTGATACTGGAAATGTAATTGGGCTTGGTTTTGGAAAGGCAGGAAACTCCCCAAGTGAATGGGCAACCGAGAAACTTAATAACAAGATGGATGCCCCGTATGATAACAAATTCTTTGATGATGTTCAGTCTTCTTGGACAATCAAGCCTAACTTTGTAAGTGCGACTGGCTCAGCGAATCCAATTGCCGTATATGTCGATAATGGAGATCAATCTCACGATAATTCAAACAACAAAAATAAATATGCCAGGCCAATTGTCATTATTGGAAATCTTGCAATAAATGCTGATCTCCTTGTTGATGTCTCTTCTTCAAGTCCGCTAGTCATTATCGTTCAGGGAGACGTTAGTATTGCAAAAAGTGTTCAATTGATAGAGGCAACGATTTACGCTACTGGAACAATTACTGTTAATACACAAGGCGATGAGACCGATCCTGTCTTAACTGTTAAAGGAAGTTTAATTGCGAATCAATTTGATTTTAAGAGGGATCTTCCAAATATTCCTTCGAATAATGGTGTTCCATCACAAAGGATTGTTTTTGACCCAAAGGTATTGAGTAATAGTTCCATTCCAGTGAGTATGAAACAAGTTAATGCATACTGGGTGATTAGTGATTAGAATCTGATGATGAAATTCCTACCTAAATTATTTTTAGCTATATTTGTTTTGTCGGCTCCCCTATTTACTAATGTTGATTCTGCATTTGCTGGATGTAATGCATTAGGCTGTGCGACAGATGGCGATTGTGATAGCAGCGGAACAGTTTGTGGAAGTGATCCCGCAAGTTGTGCAATCGACTGTTCTAACGCATGTACTGATCCAAGTGATCCAACAAAAACAATCCCAGGGACTGCTGTAATTACCGGTACTAGCTGTAACTTATGTGATTATGATGTTACCTGTGGTACGTGTGATTGCGGTGGTGGGGGTGGTGGACCTAGTGGAGGTGCTTTAAATGGCGTTGTTTTTGCGACAGATACATTAAAAAGGTGGGTTCAATCTCCGCTTACGTGTAATCAATCTTATTTAGGTGTTAGTGTAAAAGCTTATGATGAATCTGGTGCATTTACTTCTAATGGAGGTTTTAATTGCAATACTGAATGTAGTAATTGTGATGGAAATGGCCATTTTGAT
Organism: candidate division WWE3 bacterium CG_4_9_14_0_2_um_filter_35_11; assembly: GCA_002789015.1. GTDB lineage: Bacteria > Patescibacteriota > WWE3 > 2-01-FULL-39-13 > 2-01-FULL-39-13. The sequence continues at coordinate 8,023 of PFSJ01000020.1, forward strand.
ATATTTGGTATCGTTGAAGCAAACAAGGAACTTTCTGTCATTTTAACAATCCCAGCAGGTGGATACTCTTGTTCAAGCGCTAGCTGGGCAGTTACCGACAGGAACGATTTAGGTAATCCTTCTGACAACGTTATAATTGGGGGCGGAAATGGATGTGAAGCATCTTTTATACCTGATAATAATGTATTTGATTGGCGATACGGGATCACTTTTTTTATGAATACTATTGATAACGATCCTCCAAGTAATCCGGGGGATCCAGTAACAGCGGCTTGCATTCCAATTAATGGAGGGATAATGCCTATTACATTTACTGCGTCAACTGATAATGATTCTGGTTTAAGTCATTATGTTGTCAATGTAGACGAAGATAACAATAATTCAAGTAATTTTAGTGTTGCTTGTAGCGATGTAAATAATTCTGGAGATGTGTGTATATCAACAACGTCAACATCCATTAACTATAGTTTTCACGATGATAAAATTTATCGAATTTGGATAGACGCTTTTGATAATGCTGGAAATAAAAGTTCATCAAGTGAAGTGATTTACTTGCCAAAGACTGCCCCGCCTTCTCCATCATCGGTAGATGCAACTGATGGATTAGTTTCTAAGATAAATATAAGTTGGGTAGATAATTCAAATCAAACATATAATAGTGAGACGAGTTTTGATGTAATAAAAGATGGAAATGTCATTGGGTCTGTTTCGCCAAATATAGTTGCGTATTCGGACGCAAATGACCTTTGCGACGGGAGTAACCATTCATACAATATAAGTGCCGTGAATTCATGTGGAAGCAACCTTTCCGCCCCTGCAAATGCAGGAAGCTGTGTCACACTATATGACAACGCATGGTGGCAAGTTTTTAATGGAGGAGTCCATTCAAATGGTGGAATAGTCCTTGATGGAGTTCCTTCTGCTGATTTTGTTATTGGCGATGGATTGGCGGTTGACCACCCATTTATTGTTGGCGAAAGTGTTTCCACATTTAATGGATATGGTTTGGTTTCGAGTGTTTCTGGCCCAATTGATATATCAAATGGAGATGCTGGAATTGCAGGGCACGATTTCTTTACGGAAAGTACAACCATGGATATGGAAAATGTCGCGACTCCGGAGTTTTTTGATGAGATTCGGGCGGTAGGTTCGGCGTGGAACGCCGAACCTACCGCCGAACCTACCACCGCACTCTCTTCCATCGGTAGTTCAACTAGTCCTTCCTATTTTGAAAGGAATTCATCTGACACAATAAATTCGATAATTTCATACAATGAAAACAAAGTTGTCGCTGTCATTTTCACCCCTTCAACTGGAACGCTTACTTTGCGAAAAGATATTGTTGATACATCTTATGATAAAGATAAGTTTTTGGTTCTTTTTGTAGATGGAAATGTTTTGATTGATAGTTCTGTTTTGAGTATTGATGCGTTTATATTTGCTTCTGGGAAAATAACAGTTGAGTCAAAAGGTACGAATTTAGATAATCAGGTGCTAATTAAAGGTGGCTTATATGGGCATGAGGTAGTACTTAATAGGGATTTAAGGAATATTGTTGTGAATAATAATAAGCCCGCAGAATTAATTTCGTATAATCATAATTTGATGTTGAATCAGCAAGATATTCCGCTAGAGGTTAAGGAAACTCCGATTATCTGGGTTCTAGAAGACTAATTATTTCTTCTTTTATCTGATCGGGCGTTAGTGAGTCTTTTATTAAATAGTCATCTGCCCCAAGATCAAAAGCTTCTTTTATGACTTTTTCTCTTGATAGAACAGTCATCACAAATATTTTAATTGATTTGTTTTTTGGATTAGATCTTATTTTTTCGAGTACTTTGATGCCATCGATTTTTGGAATCATCAAGTCGAGTAATATTACATCTATATCTGGGTTTGTTTTTACTAGATCTAAAGCTTCTCTGCCATCTTCTGCTTGAATTACTTCAAACCCTTCCATGTCTAAATATTCTGAATAGACAAACCTAAGTGAGGCTTCGTCTTCTACTATCAATATCTTGTACTTCTTATTCACTATGAGTTAGGTTAACAGAATTTCTAATTTGTGTAAAGTTTCGGAATTGTAAACCAAAACGTGCTCCCCTTACCGAGTTCAGATGAAAATCCGATTTTTCCGCCAAGTTCTTCTATCATCCTTTTTGATATGTAAAGTCCAAGTCCTGTACTTGCACCAAGTGTTTGCTGTTTTAAACCAGCGTTTCCTCTTCCAAATTTTTGAAAAAGTCTAGGATAGTCTTTTTTCGCTATTCCAGGTCCAGTATCTGAAACTGATATTTTGATGTCTTTTGTACTTGTTGAAAGCTTAAGCTTTATATGTCCTTGTTTTGTATACTTTATACCATTACTTATTAGGTTATCGAGTATTTCGACTATTTTGTCCCTGTCTGTGTATGTATCTTTTATTCTTGTTTTTGTATAGATTAATTTTAAATTCTTTTTATGAACCAAGTCTTTGTAACTTGCGACTACTTCTTCGATTAGTTGGTTAATATCCGTTTCCTTTTTCTCGATTACAAGTCTTCCCTGTTCGATTCGTGATATATCTAGCAGGTTACTTACAATTTTTGAAAGTCTTCTTATTCCTTCATCTGTTTCATTTAATAATCGGATTTGGCTCTCGTTTAGTTTTGATTTAAGTGTATGTTCGAACATCCATAAATTTGTTTTTATTATTGTGACTGGAGTTTTTAGCTCATGTGATGCAATTGATATAAATTCGTCTTTTTTTCTATCAAGTTCAATTTCGTCAGTGATATCAGATAGTGAAACTACGCATTCTTTTGTGTCTGAATTAATGGTTATGTTATTAAAATTTAATTTATAATATGAGCCTTCGTCGGATTCTTTTTTAACAATAATTGGGTCACCAAAATCTTTTTTCACTTTGTCTTTTTTCAGAAATGCGTAGTCGTTTGTTTTAATTGGTTGTGCATTTTTGTGTGAAATTAAATTTATAATTTCATCGGCGTGTTTGCCGATTGCCTTTTCTTTACTTATATTAAAAGCGATTTCTGCACTGGAGTTAAAAACAACAATCTTAAACTTTTGATCTATAGAAAAAATAATTTCAGCAACTTGAAAAAGCACTTCTTGTATTCTTTTCCGCTGCTTATTTAGTTCAAGGTTATTGATATAAAGCTCTTTGGCAATTTGCTTTAAAAGCTGATTAGAATTGGGGTTTACGGTAGCTTCCATATATTATTTTAGATTTTCGGGTATGTCAGAAGACTCTAATTCATGTCCAAGTTTTTTGATAGCTTCCTTAGAAACCTCGATTGACGCTTTGCCAAAAAGACTTGCATACTGATCTACTAAATCTTTTAATACAATTTTAGGATCACCTTTTATCTCGACCCTATTATTCTTAACTAATAAATTATCAACAAGTGCTGTCATTTGAATCGAAAGCGTCTTCCCCACTATCTTCTCTTGCTCTTTTGTGATTGTAAGAATTGCTTTTTCATATAAATCTAGTTTTGTGTACATTTTAGCTTTTTACCCGCCCCTATTTTATCAACTACCTCACCAAACTGTAAAATTGCTAGGGACATTAAAAAATAAGAAATAGTAAATAACAAGTCACTAGTCCCCGCTGGTTCCCAGGCGTCTTGGAATGTCTGATACAAGAAAGTGGTGTCTGAAACATATTGAATAATCAAAGCTGTTACTATAAGTAATACACTACTTTTCATTATCCCTCCTAGTGTCCCTTTTGATAAGTAAAAGGTTAGGATTGCAAGTGATACTGAAATTGCTTGTCCAAGTGGATATCCGAAATCAAGGAATATTAATATTGGTTGTGTCCAATCAAATTCATACGACTTTAAGAAAACTGAATACGAAAGTAACATCATAGAAATTGGGAGTAAGATTGAGACGATTTTTTTTGATCTATACGATGCAAGGGATAGTTTAGAACCAGAGGCAGCTGCAAGTAACCACGCCCCTATTATATAAATTGGTATGCTACCAAAATAAAAGATTTCCCCGAATGATGGATATGGGTTTTCAACCTTATATACATAAAAATATATTGCGTATGAAACCTGCCCTAAAAAATTAAATGTTAATCCTGTTGAAAATGCCAAAAGCGATCTTCCTACGACACTTTTTATACCTCCCCATTTTTTGGCTATTGAAAAGCCAGCTATTCCACCAATTCCCGCGATTATTCCGTACGAATCAGTAAATGCATTGTTGAACGATTCATTCCATGGATTTATTAAATTCAAATATAGCCAAGCTAGTGTATATATTGCAAAAACGATAGATAAAAGTCGAAAAGTTGTATTCTTAAGTATCGACATTAAATTCATTATACATATTATGCTAATTGAAGCAAAGCAGCCCCTTTACTATAGGATTCCTCGATGATACACTTTGCAAGTGAGCTTTGATCCCCGCGATTTTAGAAAAATTGAATTAACCGATAAAAAACGAATAGATATTATATTCTCTCAGTTTCCTCCGTATTGCGATTTTAATTTCTCAAATATATATAATTGGAGTTCCATTTCCAAACCGACCGAAATAGTTTTTTTGAATGACAATTTAGTTATCAAGATGAAGGATTTTGTGCATTATCACGAGGTTGTTTCTTTTATTGGGAATAATAATGTAGATCAAACCACAGATTTATTATTAAGTCAGTTTGAGGAGCTTTCCATGGTTCCTGAAGAATGCATTTCAGATAATATGCGTTTACGAGAGGATCTAATTATTGAGGAAGATCGAAATAACCACGATTACGTTCTTTCCTTAAAAGATTTAGTTGATCTTAGCGGGAATAAATTCAAATCAAAACGAAGAAAAGTTAAAAGTTTTTTAGAAAATCATCCAGCTCACGAAGTGAAAGTGCTGGATTTGAAAAGTGATGATGTCTGGAAATCGATAGAAGATTTGACATTTCTTTGGAACAAGTTAAAAAGAGGTAAAGCGTCTGATATAAAAAACGAACTGAATGCATTAAAGAGACAAATCAGTTTATCAAACGTATGTGAGATTATATTTGTAGGAATATACATTGACGATAAATTAATTGCATTTACTACCAACGAAAAAAAACATGGTGGTTTTGCAATTGGTAGCTTTGGGAAAGCCGATTACAGATATGACGGGATATTTCCGTATTCGGAACACGTAACGGCAAAACACTTGCATAGTTTGGGATGTGAATTTCTTAATTACGAACAGGATTTAGGATTAGATGGTTTACGTAAGTATAAATTATCTTGGAAGCCAGTTAAATTTTTGAAGAAGTATAAAATTAAAAAGAAAGATAAATAAAAAACTATGAAAGACAATTACTCAGCTCCATACACATTGTACGATCTTAATAGACTTTCCAAAAATTATATTGAAATAAAGAAACTATTTAAGTCTGATCAAATTTTCTATGCGGTAAAGTCAAACAAGTTGTTTCCAGTTTTAAAAACATTGAATTCAGAAAAGTGTAGTTTTGAAGTAAATACCGAACCGGAGCTTGATGCTGTATTAAAGACAGGAGGGAATGTCAAAAATATTGTGAATAGTGCTCCTGTTAAAACGTCTCAATGCATAAGTTATATGTATTCAAGGGGTGTTAATAGATTTGCCTTTGATTCGTATGATGAAGTTAACAAGATATCTGAAAATGCGAGCGGGACGAATTTGTTCCTTAGAGTATACACAAGTAACGAAGGTAGTGGACAAGCATTAAACACAAAATATGGAGCGAATATAAGTGATGCTGTTGATCTTATTGATTATGCAATTTCACTTGGATTTAATGTTTTCGGAATAACCTTTAGTGTTGGGTCTCAATGTGAAAATATTCCAAATTGGAATAGTGCCTTAAAACTTATTTCTCCGCTTTTTAAAAAGTATTCTTCATTAAACACAATTGATATTGGCGGTGGTTTTCCTATTGAGTATGTAGGTGGTTCATTATCAATATCTGAAATTGCTAATACAATAAATACCGCTTTGCAAAAGTACTATGATAAGAGGCCTTCTTTATTCCTTGAACCAGGCCGATATTTATCTGGAAGTATAGGAAAAACAGTTTCTTCCGTTATTGGTTTAAGGGAAAATAAGGAAGTAAAATGGTGTATTATTGATGTTTCTATTTTTGGTGGTTTTTTGGAACTGTTTGAATTTGGTGAGGATTTTTCATACAAGGTTACTACTGATAGCAAATCGAAAGAAAAGTTTGTATATAATATTGCAGGACCGACTTGTGACGGGTGCGATATTTTATTACGGGATATTACTTTGCCAAAATTAAAAAGAGGAGATCATCTTACTTTCTATAACACTGGTGCGTATACAAATGAATATGCATCTGATTTTAATGGTTTTCCTAGACCAAAGACAATTTTCATGAAGGATGGGAAAGTTTTATCATGAATTGGATAATCTATGCGATAATCCCTGCGTTTTTATGGGCAATCGTAAATCATATTGATAAGTATTTGATAGAGAAATATTATAAAGGTATTAGAGTTGGTTCCTTAGTAATCTTTTCATCATTAATCGGTTTGCCTGTTTCAATCTTGATCTATTTGTTTAATCAATCAGTTTTTGAAATCCCAATTCAGCAAATTTTATTAATTGTCTTCGCCGGAATCTCTTACATAATTGGCGTTGTTTTTTATCTTTATGCACTAAGTAAGGATGAGGCCTCAACTATTGTTCCTAACATGATGCTTGTTCCAAGTATTGGGGCAATTTTATCTTATTTTTTTCTTGGAGAATCCTTATCGCACCTTCAGGTTTTTGCAATTTTTCTAGTTATTTTTGGAGCTTTATTAATCTCTTCGGATCTTAAAGATCTTAGGTTTCCTAAATTAAAGCCAGATGTTTTTTTACTGATGGTTTGCTTTGCATTTTTTATGTCTTTAAACGCGATAATATTTAAATACGCGATGATTGTTGAATATGATTTTTGGGTGATTGCGTTTTGGGAACATATTGGATTTCTTGCTCTTGGTATTTTTTGTTTAGCTTTTATTAATACTTATCGAGTTCAGTTTTGGAATTTAGTTAAGAAAAATTCATTTGGAATTATTTCCTTAAATACTTTGAATGAATCTATAACGATATCTGGTAACTTGATTTTTCATTATGCGATATTTTTGGCTCCTGTTGCGATTGTTGAATCATTAACTGAAGGCGTACAGCCTGTTTTTGTATTAGCTATTGCCATTTTCTTAACGCTATTTTTTCCGAAACTAGGAAAAGAGGAATTAACGAAAAAGATTTTAATACAGAAGTTTTTCGCAATTATCATCATGTTTATTGGAATTCACCTTCTAGATTAATCCATTAAATATTCTCTTAAGAATTTTCTAAGTTCGTACCAGGAACAGTATGGTTCTGGAATGTGCAAAACAGTTCCTAGCTTCTTCAGTCGTATTGTCACGCTGGGCAATAGCGAAGTTTGGAAATCATACTATTTTATTTCTAGTAAAGAATGGCACTATAGTAAATGCCATGGTTGAGGTATTATACAAATATGGAGAAGGTATCCTTTAACTTGACCGATATACAAAATAATATTGATGAAAAATGGACACGGTGTAGAGAAGGTGGAATGCCTGGATCTAGGGTGCTATTTGGAAATGATCCATCTATAGGTACAATAGAAATCAATGATGGCATT
>PFSJ01000013.1 GCA_002789015.1 candidate division WWE3 bacterium CG_4_9_14_0_2_um_filter_35_11
TAGTTAGTATACAACAAAGGATATCAATCAGAAAAGTAGGCATACCCTAATTTATACATCGCCCACTCAAAGCACATCAAAGTCCCATTCAATGTACTCCCAATGTGCGAACTAAAAAAACGCATATCAATACACTTGCAATACTTCGATATTAACCGATAATACGCACATCGTTTTTCAAATCACTAAAGGAAGGAGGCCAACAATGGCCATCAATGGAAGTGACCCTCGTCCCGACTCGGGACAAGGGAAAACGGAGAAGTCCATCTGCCACACATGCGGCGGAAGTGGACAAGAAGTTGACGCGCATGCGGTGGTACCGGCACACGGACCAGACGATGTCCAACCTGCCACGGCAGCGGGAAATCATAGGTCCGATTCTGGGCGGTTATGTGGCTAACGCCAATTTACAAAACATAACCGCTCAGGATTCTTTTTAAAATCATCAAACCATAAACTCCCATGGGTAATGAATCCAATCATCAGGAGAAATCTCCCGCACGTAAAAATCAGGAACCAAATCACTTTCGGTTGGAGAATAGTGGATACATGCTAATTTATATGTAACATGGATCTCCTTAGATAAGGTATTATTAAAAACCTTTCTAATAGTTTCAGCCGATCTACATATATCAGAAATAAAAAGAACCTTTCCATTAACACCTCCAGAAGGGACACAAGCAGATGTATAAATATATTTAGTTTGAAAAGACTGAGCTATCCATGCACCAACGGGAATTCCACCACGAACCAACATTACTATACTTGTAGGTTGATAATCATTAATAATTTGAGTTGAAAGTATATGACAATCTCTATGAAATTCTTCTAGAGAATAATTAATCTTATTCATATAAAAATGATAATCGTGTTCTTTCCCTTTCTTCCATCATTTTTTTAGGTAGGCAGAAAACTAGGGCGAAGCTTTGTTTTAGTTTATTCGTGCAATATCCTCCCTGCTTGTTTCTTGCGCAGTACAAGGGTTTTTTCGGGGTCGGGTTGGTTTTTTACGGCGTTTGCGTATAGGTTTGCGAGTTCTTTTTTGCCGTTGTCCTTAGCAATTTGACTGTACGTTAGCCATATTCCCGTTAGCCATGTTTTTATTTTCGCAATTCCGTCTTTTTGGGTTTTGATTTCTTCATCATATCCGTCAAATATTGCCTGTTCAGCTTTTTTAAGTGTTTCAATTGCATCTTTTGTTTCGCCAAGCAAATGATGTATTTGTGCTTTTTTATTTAGTCCCCAAGCTTTGTGAGCTTTTGATCCCCCTAAATCACGTATCGATTTAGTTACAAGTTCTAGTGCATTTTGTAAGATATCTTCTTTGCTTTGAGTTTTGGAATGCTCGCTATAAGAAGTTAACGCATCGGCAAGATGCATATTTAAAAGCGCACGCATTTCTTTATCACCGGAAAATTCTTTTTCGGCAATTTCAATTGCCTTTCCTGCAACTTCTAGCATTTCTTTAACTACAGATTCTTTTTCATGCTTTGAAGCCTTTGCTTCTGCAATATGATTTAAAACTAAACGCTTATGGCCAAGTGCTTCAATCAAACCTTTCTTATTATTACTTTCTTCATGAACAGTTAATAAATCATTAACTTTAGAAAGCGCTTCTGACAAAAGACCCGACTCACGAAGCTTTACGATATCCTCAATTATTGTATTTGTCATAATCGCATTCTACCACACGTTATATGTTAGAATCATTGATTACATGGACACAATCGAAATTTCTGAACACAAACATTTAAACGAAATACTTGAACTTTTAAAAGACGAATACTCATCATTAAAATCTGATATAAAAAATATCGAAGACGACTATTCCGCAAAACTAAAAGAAGCATCGGAAGAAGCACGCCAAGATGATGCTGTTGAAACAATAAAAATCGCAAATAGAATGATGCAAAGCCGCGACTATATATTCAAAAGAAATTATGTGAAAAGAATGGAATCACAAATTCAAACGCCATACTTTGCAAGAATCGATTTTGTAATGGAAGACTCAAAACAATCTTTGGTCATATACATTGGCAAACACTCATTCTTGCCAAAAAACATAGTTCACAGAATTTCCGATTGGAGAGCGCCAATTTCATCCTTGTATTACAACTATCAAAAACCTCAAAAAAATGTAAAATACGAATTCGACATTCCAATAAAATATCAACCCTGGAAAATAGAACACAAATTAATAAAAGGAGACCTAAACCTAAGAAGGAACATAGACATAGTAAATCAAAAAATATCTGGAATCTACGACAACAACTTGCGCGTCGACCTTTTATCAGAAGCCATAAAAAAGAAAACTGGCGGAGTTTTAGAAGACATCGTAAAAACAATTCAAGCCGGCCAAAATGAAATCATAAGATCAAATCCATACAAACTAAACGTAATTCAAGGAACCGCCGGAAGCGGAAAAACGACAGTTGCCATTCACAGAATTTCATATCTTTTTTACACATTCAAAGACGAAATCCGTGAAGACAACACCTTACTTTTATCATCATCAAAAATATTAGTTAACTACGTTGCCAAAACACTTCCAGAACTAGAAATATATTCACTAACAAGAAATACGCTACTAGGCCTAATAATCGACATATTCAAATCAAATAAACTCGACTTCAAAGAAATAAACTTCACAAAAGAAAGAAACGGAAACTGGGTGGATACAGATATTAACGAAATAAATAATAAAATTGAAACATTTTCTAACAGGTATAAAGAGAAAATTCATGCTGAACTAAAAACAAAACCATACTACAAAGAATTCAATATAGAACGACAATTATTAAGGATGGAAAATCGTCCAGCCTTTTACCAACTAAAATCAATAAATGAAAATATAAAAAATGAAATATCGGAACTAAACGAAGGATTTGGAAAAGGAAACCTAATCATCTCAAGAAAAATAGAAACACTTACAACAGCGACGAAAGAGATCGATAAAATACTAAAAGCATTCAAACCAATCGAAGTCTATGACAAATTTGTCGGACTCAAAAAATTCGATAGAAAAAACATAGACATCGACGAAATCAGCATAATGTACCTCTTAATAGACAACCTGTATGGACTTGATCAAACAAAATACAAACAAGTAATTGTAGATGAAGGACAAGACCTTTCGCTAATAAACTACCTTGCGATAAAAAACCTTTCGGAAGGATTAGGAATTACAATCCTTGGAGATCTAAATCAAGCAACAGAAGACGAAATGGGATTAAAAGACTGGAAAGATCTTGAGGAAATTTTTGCAAAAGACGACATCTCTTACCATGAAATCAAAATAAGCTACCGAACGACAAAACAAATAATTGAACTGGCAAAATCCATTTTGCAAAAATTTCCCACATTTAAACATCTTCCCGAACCATTTAGAAGGGAAGGCGAAAATCCAAAAATAATAAACTTTAAAAACAAAATTGATTTACTAGCTCAAATTTCAAAGGACATAGAAAATATAAATAGTGATAACCATCAAAGATCAATCGGAATCATTGAACCAGATACAAGTGAGTTAGATAACACGGCTCACTTGCTGAAATCTTTAAGTATAAACTGCATTCTGGTTGACGAAAAATTCGAAGACTTCAATAGCTCCGGAACTTATTTAATTCCGCAATCACTTGTCAAAGGGCTAGAATTTGACACAGTATTCATAATTGATCCAAACGAAAAAATATTTCCTAAAACCCCAATCGGTGCCAAAAAACTATTCGTTGCCTGCACAAGATCAATAAACAGACTATTCATATATGGAATATTAAACACAAATAGTTTATTATGCCCATGAATTTAGTAAACATCTCCTCTGAAACCAATTTTAAGCACAAAAATGTTTTTATCAAGTCGCGTGAATATCACCCTGATTTGTCCAACACGTAGCCTGAAATATATCCTCTTGTTACCTTTAAGTGGCTTAATATCAAGATTTCGGTCACTATCACCTAGAGTATTCAATCTATTAAGCACTAAATTTCTTTGAGTTGCTGGTAAATTTTTCAAAAACTTCTGTAGTTGTTTTCCTAATTTTAAGGACATTATTATTTATAATGTTTTTTCAAAATCCTTTATATCGATAAAATCCTTCTCATTTATTTCAATCTTATCCAATTCTTTAACATCCGAAATGTCTTGTACTTCTTCCGTTAAGTCAAGCAAGTTTTTGTAGGAATCCATACTTAGCATTACTGCACGTGGAGAATTTCTATAAAAAATATATAAAGGATTGTTTCCATCTACAAATTCAAGAAGGCCAAGTGCATTCGTTCTCATGTCAGTTATCGTTTTAGTATTCTTTTTTGTTGGAATTAGGTTTATGTTCATGTGAACATGATACAAACATAATATCTATATGTCAAAATTGTTATTTGTTTTGCGTTGTTTTCATAAAAAGAGATATTTTGCTGTCCGTTATCAAGTCACGCTTTGTTATTGGCTTTCTCAGGATTATTCCATCAAGTGTTCTGCATCTGCTTAGGGCAACGTATAGTTGTCCGTGCGCAAAAATTCCTCTATCAGTATCAATTACAACACGGTCAAATGTTTTTCCTTGGCTTTTATGAATTGTGACTGCCCAGGCAAGTTTCATTGGATACTGCGTGTATGAACCGACAACGCTTGCAACAAGTTTTTTTGAACTTTTATCAAATTCATATCTAAAAATATCCCAAGTGTGTGAATTTACTTCTACAACTTCTCCATTATCAAGCAAAACTTCTATAATATCTTCAAAATCTTCTTCTTGAATTACGTTTGTAATTTTCCCTAAACTTCCGTTTACCCACCTTCTTTCGCGATCATTATTTAACATCATTACCTGCGCACCAATTTTTAAAGCAATAATTTCTTCAACTGGAAGCTGCCTTGTATCAAAACTTCCAACAATTGAACCCTTAAAATTAAAAACTTCGCCTGCAACTTTTGAAAGCTGAAATTCATTTAATTCACTCGCCCTTCTATTTGTCGTAGTTAAATGAATCGTAAAATCTTCCGAATCTGGAATATATTCTGGATCAACACGTGCATTTATTGAATAAATATCTTGTTCAGTCAAAGTGTCATTTCTGACAGCATTTAAAAGTGATAAAAAAACATTGTCATTCTGACGATAAACTTTTGTCAAAACAACAACTTCAAAACTTGAAGCTTTAAAGCTTTCTGATGAAAAGAAATATGGAGAATCATACAAAGACCCAAGCACTCCCGAAAAAATATGCTCTTCATCACGCGTTACGACAGGAGGCAATTGATTTAGATCTCCAATAACTACAATTTGAACTCCACCAAATGGCAAATTACTTTTTCTATTTATACGAAGCGCTTTTTCCATACAATCAAATAAATCAGCACGCACCATCGAAATCTCGTCAATTATCAAAATATCAAGGCCCTCTAAAACCGAAGCATCACGGACCTTTTTAACCGAATTTATAGTTACGTCTGGCTTAAATCCAAAAAAAGAATGAATAGTTTGTCCAGAAACATTTAAAGCAGCAACCCCAGTAGGAGCCAAAACTGCAAAATTACGATTGGTAACCTTTGTAAAATAATTTAATAAAGTGGATTTTCCGGTGCCTGCATTTCCGGTTATAAAAATATTTCTGCCGGAAGTCTCAATTAAGTTAATGGCATTTGTGAATTCATTTGAAAGTTGAATATCCATGAAAGAATTAGTTTAATACTTTCTTATTACGCCAATGACTCGTCCTTTTATTTCTACATTTTCAGCATAGATTGGATCCATTGTGGAATTTTCTGGTTGAAGTCTAACTCTTGTAGCTTCTTTAAAAAATCTTTTTAATGTTGCAAATTCTCCGTCTATTATTGCAACAACAATTTCACCATTTTCGACATTATTAACTTGCTCGCAAATGACTTGGTCACCATCTATAATGTGAGCATCAATCATAGAATCTCCGACAACTTGCAAAACAAAAGTTCGTTTAGACTTGCTTACATAATCAGCAGGAATACTAATTGTTCTTGTCGTATCTTCAATAGCTTCGATTGGTTGGCCCGCTGCGATATATCCAACAAGAGGAACTTCTATAGATTCAACTGGGTCATAAATTGCGTTTGTATTTTCTAAAATCCTAATACCTTTTGCCTCACCAAAAATTCTTTCTATCAAACCTTTTTTCTCTAAAGCATCAAGATGTTCAGAAACTGTAGCAAGTGAACTAAGGCTCATAGCTCCGGCAATTTGTTTTAATGTTGGAGAACTTCCGACCTTTTGAATATGCTGTTTAATATATTCAAAAATTTCTCTTTGACGTGGGTATAGATATACTGGCATAATGTATCCAATCTACCGAAAGTTACCCGAAAGGGCAAGAGGCAAAAAATGTTTAAATTGAAATCAGATTACAAAGCAACAAAGGCACAATCAAAAGCAATTGACGAAATCGTCGAAGGCATAACAAGTGGGAATAAACACCAAACATTACTTGGTGTAACAGGTAGTGGAAAAACATTTGTTACGGCAAATGTGATAAATAAAATTCAAAAGCCAACCTTAATAATTTCACACAATAAGACTTTAGCAGGGCAACTTTACCAAGAATTTAAGAGTTTCTTTCCAGAAAACGCCGTTGAATATTTTGTTAGCTACTACGATTACTATCAACCAGAAAGTTATATGCCAGCAACAGACACATATATAGAAAAAGATGCTGATATAAACGAAGAAATAGATAGACTTAGACTTTCTGCAACAGCATCATTAATTACTAGAAAAGATGTAATCGTCGTTGCATCTGTTTCATGCATATATAACTTGGGATCCCCAATCGAATACCAAAAACAAATTGTTAAATTAAAAACTGGGATGAAACTTAGGATTGAAGATCTTCAAAAAAGACTGATTCAACTTTACTACGAAAGAAGCGATTTCGACTTTAAACGCGGAACGTACAGAACAAGAGGAGACACAGTAGACATTCACCCTTCATATCAAAACTTTGCATCACGAATTGAGTTTCTTGGTGAAAAAATAACATCCATCAAACATTTTGATCCAATATCAGGCAAAACCTTAAAAGAAGAAGAACTAAAAGATCAAGAAGCTTTATCAAAAGCAGGTGAGGATTATCTAAAAAGGAATATGGTCACAAATAATGATTATTTAATAATATACCCAGCAAAACATTACGTAGCACCAAAAGACAATTTCGAAAAGGCGATAGAGGAAATTAGACGCGATCTAAAAATACAAGTTGAATCCTTAGAAAAAGTAGGCAAGAAAATGGAAGCATACAGATTGTCACAAAGGACAAATTACGACCTTGAAATGATAAAAGAGATCGGCTACTGCAAAGGTATAGAAAACTACTCAAGATATTTTGATGGACGCGAAAAAGGCTCTCCACCATATTCTTTATTAGATTTTTTTCCAAAAGATTACACATTATTTATAGATGAATCTCACATAACAATTCCTCAAGTCCGCGGAATGTATAACGGAGACCAAGCGCGCAAACAAACTTTGATAGATTACGGATTTAGGCTTCCATCAGCACTTGATAATAGACCATTAAGATTTGACGAATTCGAAAGAAGAATGGGAAAAACTGTATACACATCAGCGACTCCAGGCCCATGGGAGCTTTCGAAGGGCAGCCCTTCGAAAAGCGAAGGGCTGCCCTTTATCGAACTCCTCGTTCGACCAACAGGCCTAGTTGATCCTGAAATCACAATTCTGCCTTCGGAAGGGCAAATAAAAGATTTGGAAGCCAGGATCAAGGAAAAAATAAAAAACAAGGGTAGAGTTCTTGTGACAACATTAACAAAACGAATGTCCGAAGAGCTTTCCGACTACTTTCTAACAAAAGGCATGAAAGTAGCATATTTACATAGTGACATTGTTACGCTCGAAAGATCCGACATATTAGATAACCTAAGGAAAGGCGAATACGACGTTTTAATCGGTATAAACCTTCTTAGAGAAGGGCTAGACTTACCCGAAGTCTCACTTGTCGCAATTTTGGATGCAGACAAAGAAGGTTTTTTGAGAAGCGAAACGTCACTCATACAAACAATGGGCAGGGCGGCGCGCCATATTCAAGGCGAAGTTGTTATGTATGCTGATAAAACCACAGGTTCAATGGAGCGCGCAATAGCAGAAGTGGCGCGCCGCCGAAAAATCCAAATAGAATACAACAAAGAAAACGATATAACTCCAACATCTATTTCAAAACCAATTAGAGAACGAATAATGGAAAAAACTGAGCTTAAAGATGAAACAAGCAAAATCGACATGCTAAACCTTGAACAATACGAATTTAATACTTCAACAAAACCTAGACAAATAGCAATCATAAAATCTCTCGAGCAAAAAATGAAGTCTGCAGCAGAACTTTTAGAGTTTGAATTAGCAGCCAAAATACGCGATAAAATCAGAGAATTAAAGAAAAAATAAATTTAGTTGCATTATTTTTACAATACATTTAGAATGCAATTAATGTCTAAAAAGATCGTCCTATTTTCTTTAGTTTCTGCAATATTATTTCTAATTTCCACAAGCGTGACTTTAGCAGAGGATAGTCAAGTCGAGCTAAATACGGGCTCTAAAATCAGTATTGAAGAAGCTGAACGAAGAGCAAATGAACAATTAAAAAAAGCAGCGGAAGAAAATGCTAGAAGAACTTCAGTAGTAGCACAAAATCAAGTTAAATCACAAACGTTGCAAGAACTTAAAGCCAACAGAGATTTAAAAGTTCAGGAGATATTAAAACGGAAAACAGAGGCGATTGCGAAAGATAAAGAAAGAACAACCAGACTTCAAGGTGAAAAGGTTGAACGTAAAACAGAAATAGAAGAACTCAAAGCAAAACAAGAACAATTCAAACAAAACAGAGAAACATTTAAAGTATCATTTGACGAAATCAAACTTCAAAAACTCGAAAACATAAAACAGCGAGGACTCCTAGTAAGTGCAAGATATTCTGCAATTTCCGAAGCAATGTATAAAATGTTGGAGAGAGTTACAAAGATAGTAGCTGAAAAAAAGACCGCGGGTTTTGATGTCTCAAGCGCCGAAGATTCATTAACAGCGATTGAATTAAAATTAGCAAATATACAAGGTCAGCAGGAAAGTATTCAATCCTTGATCGATGGACTTGAAAGCTTATCCCCTGAAGAAATGCCATCAGCATTAACGGAAATCAAAAATGTTTCAACCTCATTGAAATCACAGCTTGAGGATGTCCGTAGTGACATAAAACAATTAGTTCAATCTATTAAATAAAAAATGGATATACAAACAGATAATAAAGAAAATAAGTCAAATAATAATGCAACAGCATCAATTAGTCCGGCTCCTATAGCTCCAGTGCCTATGACATTAACACCAGAAGTGGTCACAGTAGCACCTGCTTCAACAAAGCAAGATTTCACACAAGAAGAACAACCTGTTGATCCGATGGATATCAAGCCAGAAAATTCTGTTTTAAACAAAACGGTTTCAGGTGGAGTCGATTTAGATGCCGAAATGGCAAACGCCTCAAAAAAAGCTCCTGTTTCAAATCAAGCAAACCCAGCCGATTCTTCAAACTTTGCAAACAATCTTAATAATGAAATCGTTAAACCGAAAATGAATTATTCACTAATTGCAATAATTGCAGGTATATTGGTTTTATCCGCCACAGCTTTGGCATATTATTTCCTAGTATTCTCAAAGCAAAAGACGGAGAATATTCCAGTCGCAACTGTAGAAACGCCAGCAGTTGTGCAAGAAACTCCGGTAGTCGAAGCACCACCACAAGAATCAGTAGTTACAGATATTGGTGCAGACACAGTAATCGACCAAATAAATTCAATAGGAAACTCTGATAGTACAACCCAGATACAAAATGAACTCGATTCTCTAGACTTTGATGGAATTGATACATCTTTACAGTTGTCCGATTTCTAAAGATTCTTATACCAAACAAGACCCGAAAAGTATGCTAAAATTCCTTGGTTTATGGATCAATTCATCGTTATCAAAAACGCACAAGAACACAATTTAAAGGGGATTTCTGTGAGCATTCCAAAAAATAAACTTGTAATTTTTACAGGGGTTTCTGGATCAGGAAAGTCATCTTTGGCCATGGATACAATTTATGCAGAAGGCCAAAGACGATACGTTGAATCACTGTCTTCATATGCGAGACAGTTTTTGGGCGTTATGAAAAAACCTGACGTTGAATCAATCGACGGTTTATCACCTGCAATAGCAATTGACCAAAAAACTGTCTCGCACAATCCAAGATCAACAGTTGGCACCGTCACTGAAATTTATGATTATTTAAGACTTTTATTTGCACGCATTGGTCATCCACATTGCCCGCAATGCGGGATGGAAATTTCCCATATGTCGATTGATCAAATTGTAACTGCAATTTTAGAAACTTCAGGCAAGTCCAAAAAACCAAAACGAGTATTAATCCTTTCCCCAATTATAAAAGACAGAAAAGGTGAATATTCACAATTGTTTTCCAATCTTACTAAACAAGGATTTTCAAAAGTAAGAGTTGATGGCAAAATCTATGAACTCGATAGCGACATCAATTTGATTAAAACTAATAAACACACAATAGAAGTTTTAGTTGATAGGTTAGTACTTTCAAAAGATGCTACAAGCAGACTTTCTCAATCTATAGAAAACGCTTTGGCACTAGCAAATGGTTATGTAATTGTAAGCGAAGTTTTAGACGCAGCATTTGAATTTCCAGAATTTCCAAATGAAATGCTTGATCATTTATATAGTGAGAAATTTGCATGTCCAGTTTGTAACATCGCAATGCCAGAAATCGCACCGCGAAGTTTTTCATTCAATTCACCTCATGGAGCTTGTGAAGATTGCAATGGTCTTGGCACAGAATTAAAAATAGAAGAACGCTCAATATTAGCAGAAGATCTTAGTGTATTAGAGGGTGGAATCATTCCTTGGGCTTCATTAATGGATAAAGAAACATGGAATAGATCAATTGTTGAAAGTGTTTCAAGAAAATATGGAATCGATTTAAACCGTCCAGTCAGAAATCTTCCAAAAGAACATTTAAATACTTTATTTTATGGAACTGGAAATGAAAAATTCGATATAAGATACAAAGGCAATCCAATGCAAGCAAGGTTTGAAGGCGTAATTCCAAATCTTGAACGCAGGTTTCATGAGACAAATTCGGAATATATAAAAAGCGAAATTCAAAAATACATGATTAAAGAAGACTGTCCGACATGCCATGGAGATAGATTAAATAGAAGTGCATTAGGTGTAACAATTTTAGGGAAAAATATTTCCGAGGTTTCAGATTTATCAACAAAAGAATCATTAGAATGGATAAACAAAGTTTCTAAATCCGCATCGTCAAAAGAAATAGAAATCGGAAAAGCTATTATTCTGGAGATTGTAGCAAGGCTAGAATTTTTAATTGATGTCGGATTAACATATTTAACATTATCAAGAACCTCTGCAACACTAGCAGGAGGAGAAGCGCAAAGAATTAGGCTTGCTTCTCAAGTTGGTTCAAAACTTTCAGGCATTTTGTATGTTTTAGACGAACCATCAATCGGACTTCATCCAAGGGATCATTTAAGACTAATTAAGACTTTAAAAAATCTAAGAGATTTAGGAAATTCGGTTTTAGTCGTCGAACATGACGAACAAACAATGCTTGAATCAGATTATATTATTGATTTTGGACCAGGTGCCGGCCAACTTGGCGGAACGATTACAGCTATGGGAACTCCAGAAGAAATAATGAAAGATAAAAATTCATTAACTGGAGCATATCTTTCCGGACGCAAAAAAATTGAAATCAAAAAGTACTTCACGTCAGATGATCTTGTGTTTTTAGATAATAAAACAAGCTCTGAAAAGAAAATGTTAAAGATTTTAAATTGTTCAGGAAATAATTTGAAAAATATAGACGTTGAAATCCCCTTACATAAATTTGTTTGCATAACAGGAGTTTCAGGATCAGGAAAATCTACTTTAGTTAACGAGACAATTAATAAAATGTTGCGTCAGGAACTCGGCCTCAAAAATAACGAAGCTCCAGCCAAAAATGATGGCATTATAGGGTCAGATATGCTTGATAAGGTTATTAATATAGATCAAAATCCAATCGGAAGAACTCCAAGAAGTAATCCTGCAACCTATACAAAAGTTTTTGACGAAGTAAGAACTCTTTTTGCGATGTCCGAATCTGCAAAAATCCGCGGTTACAAGCCAGGCAGATTTTCATTTAACGTTAAAGGCGGAAGGTGCGAAGCTTGCCAGGGAGATGGCCAAATTAAAATCGAAATGCAGTTTATGCCAGATGTTTATATTGACTGCGAAATTTGTGGTGGGAAAAGATATAACAGGGAAACTTTGGAAGTCGAATTTAGAAATAAAAATATTGCAGAAGTACTTGATATGACAATTGATGAGGCAATGGGATTTTTCACAAATCATACGGGTATTGCACAAAAGCTATCAACACTTCAAGATGTTGGGCTTGGATATTTGAAACTTGGACAACCTGCTCCAACATTAAGCGGTGGAGAAGCTCAAAGAATAAAATTGGCATCAGAACTTTCAAAAAGAGCAACAGGGAACACTTTTTACATCTTAGATGAACCAACAACAGGTCTTCATTTTGCAGATTTAGAAAGATTAATCGCAATCATTAAAAGATTGGTGTTGCGTGGAAATACAGTTTTAGTTATCGAACACAACCTAGACGTAATAAAACATGCAGATTGGATAATTGACCTTGGCCCCGAAGGCGGGAAATATGGTGGTGAAATAATGTTTGAAGGTACAGTTTCAGAGCTAATGGCAGATAAAAAATCTTATACAGGAGAAGCATTAAGAGCAGCACAGAAAAAATAATGTATAAAAATCTTCCAGAAGTTCCTGGAGTTTACATTTTCAGAAATTCAAAAAAGAAGGTTTTGTATGTTGGAAAGGCAATCAATCTTAAAAATCGTGTTTCAAGTTATTTTGCGAATCCCGATCTTTTAGACCCTAAAACTTCGGCTCTTGTTTCAAAAGTCGAAAGTATTGAACATATTGAAGTTCAAAACGAAATCGAGGCTTTGCTTTTGGAATCGGAATTAATTAAAAGATATAAACCTCCTTATAATATAAATTTGAAGGACGATAAGTTTTATAAATATATTGTTGTTGATGAGAATAGCCCAAAGAAAGTCGGCACGACTAGAAGGATTTCTATAGGGAAACATAAATATTTTGGTCCATACCCGGAATCAACTTCTATTACAATTATTTTAAAGACTTTGCGAAAGATTTTTCCGTATAGAGATTGCTCTGCTGCCAAGTTTAATAGGTACAAAAAGGCAAAAAGACCATGTTTATATGGACATATCGGACTTTGCATGGCTCCATGCCAAGGGGATTTGCAGGTTACGGCAAACGATCAAAATGTTAAAAAGATTTCTGAGTACTTAAGCGGAGATAGAAAAACTTTATTTAATAAAATAGAAAAGGAAATGAAACTCGCTTCAAAAAATCTAGAGTTTGAAAAAGCCGCATATTTAAGAGATCAGGTCGCAAGTTATAACTACTTAACTCAAGAAATTGGAAATATTAGGGAATATATGGAAGTTCCAAATACAATTGAAATTAGAAACACAGAAGGAGTTTCTGAATTAATGCGGGTCTTGCAAGAAAAAGCGAGTCTGTTTTTTAACAAAGATACAGGCGCCGCCGACTTTAGAATCGAGACTTTTGATATTTCAAATATTCAAGGCAAAAATGCGGTCGGAGCTATGGTAGTCACAACTGGCGGCGCCCCAGACAAGAACGAATATCGTCGTTTTAAAATTCAAACTAAAGATACTCCAGATGATTTTGCCATGATGAAAGAAATGCTAATTAGAAGGTTTTCACGAAAAGAACATCAACCAAAGTGGGACGATCCAGATCTCATTGTAATAGATGGAGGAAAAGGACAACTCACATATGCAATTGAAGCTTTAAAAATCACAAACAAAAACTTTCCAATAATTGGCCTTGCAAAAAGGGAAGAAGAAATAATATACATAAACCAAAATGGCGAATTCGAAATACTAAAACTTTCCGCCTCCTCTACGGCCCTAAACATACTAAAAAAAGGACGCGACGAAGCCCACAGATTCGGCATCACATACTACAGAAAACTGCATAGGAAGAAATTATTAGAGAAATAGAAATTTATGATATCATTTCGTCAAGGCAAACAAGAATGAATAAAGCTGACAGTGTATTCTCTAACTTCACAAACCAATACTCACTTTCTAAAACATTGAAGTTTGAACTAAAGCCACACCCATTAACAAAATCACTTGTTGAAGTAGTAAATAAAGACAAAGAAATTGATCGCCTTAGTACCAAAGAGATGAAGCCCATGCTTGATGCTTTGCATGAAAAATTTATTACTGAATCTCTGGAGAAGATGATTTTTTCTATCAGCGATTTAGAGCAATTAGAAAGGCATCTTGATGACCTGAAAGTCTTAAGGCAAAAATTGAAAAATTTAAATAATAATAAAGACAAAAAGAAAAAAGAAATTGATAGCATTCAAAAGGAAATAAAAAACCTTGAAGACAAAAAATCCGGCAAGATTCCAAAATTACAACAAAAACTTCGTCAAGTAATAGTTGATCAAATCAATGAGATAGGAGATGAATGGAAGGAAATTTATACAAAAGAAGGTATTAAATTTGAAAAAGACAATGGAAATAAGAAGAAGCAAGGATATGAAATGCTTACGACAAAAGGAGTACTGGGCATTCTTAAGTCTGAATACTC
>PFSJ01000019.1 GCA_002789015.1 candidate division WWE3 bacterium CG_4_9_14_0_2_um_filter_35_11
AACGCACTACCCTCCGACTTTCGTCGGACGTAACGTGCTAACGCACTACCCTCCGACTTTCGTCGGACGTAACGTGCTACAAAATTCGTGACTGCGCCATTCTAGCAATAATTACAGGCGTTGGTCAATGCACATATTATCAGAAGTATTTGCAGAAGCGATAGGAACATTCTTCATAGAGATTGCATAAGGCACAGATAGTATTGAAAACACAAACAAAAAGATAGAAGAAAATATATATAAATAAAGCTTTATTGTCATTATTTTGAAAAACTCAAATCACATGAACCACTTCTAATATTCGAAGAATCAATCACATAAGCTGTAACACTTTCGAGGTTTGAAAAATCATCGATATTTACACAATTGCCTTTTAATACAACATTTTGCCCGTCCAACATATTAATTTGCCACAGAGCTGACCCGTTTTTGACGGAATGATTTACACACAAAGATTGCAATTTGCCAACGCTAACGATTGAATTTGACGAATACATAACGTCATCTGCAGAAAATGAACAACTATTTGATGGAATTTCATCAATAACTTCTACAGTTTCTGGCTTTGGAGCTTGTTCAATGACTACATCCTTATTATCACTAACTCCAAGTACATTTGAGTTTTGAGGAACAACTAATGTA
The DNA here is from genome assembly GCA_002789015.1 of candidate division WWE3 bacterium CG_4_9_14_0_2_um_filter_35_11. Taxonomy (GTDB): domain Bacteria; phylum Patescibacteriota; class WWE3; order 2-01-FULL-39-13; family 2-01-FULL-39-13. Next base: position 643 of record PFSJ01000019.1, read on the forward strand.
TTCATAGCAACATCGCGCGAACTCGTAACATGAGCCAAATCAAATTTGTCAAAATCTACCAAAAATAGCAAAGAAAAAAGCGAAAGATTTATAGTAATAAAAAACGCACCAATATATTCAACAAAAAATTTAAGTTGGGACTTATTCACAAAAGCTAAATCCTTCAAATTAACAAGCTTTAGAGAATCATAGTATATAAGTGACTTATCTGAAGAAGGACTAAACATCTCTATCAACGTGAGTCTAAATATTCCTGGAAAACTATTAGTGCGGGTACTTTTGTTACTCTGTTTTCTGGCCATAGTGTTTGGCCTGTCCTAAACGTATTTAACAATATTGAACACAAATGTGTCAAGGAGTAATTTCAGAAATTGTTCCACCACCGACGACGATGTCTTTGTGATAAAAAACTGCACTTTGACCTGGAGCAATTCCAAATTCCAAAACCTTCAAATTAACATTCCCAGAATTTAACGTGCAGGAAATATTTTTTCCTAAATTCCTAACCCTTACTGATAAGTCTGAAGTTAAATACTCTTCAATAAAAATGAGGCCAGAAACATTAAAACATTTTGAAAACGCCTCACTACGATTACCTACAATTAACCTATTTTCTTCAAAGGACTTCCCGATAACATACAAAGGATCGGTATGGTAATTATTCACCGTAAAACCATGTCTTTGACCAATAGTGTAGAAAGCAAGACCAATATGCTTACCAATCACTTCGCCGGCAGAATTGACAACATCTCCGCCCGTCTTACTAATGTAAGAAGATAAAAATTGTCGCATATTTACATCGCCAATAAAGCATAATCCTTGGCTATCAGGCCGATCCATATTTGGAAGGTTCAATTTCTTTGCATATTCACGAACCTGGACTTTAGTCATTTCACCAACTGGAAATAAACAATCATTTAATACGTTCTCTAGACAAGAAAGCTTATACAAGAAGTAAGATTGATCTTTTTTCTTATCAAGTCCTGAAGCTAAACGGTTAAATCCATATTTATCTTGAATAATTCTTGCATAATGACCAGTTGCAACTAAGGCATTTTTATCAATTTGCTTCACTTTTTTATAGAAAGCTCCAAATTTGACCTCAGAGTTGCATAAAATATCTGGATTAGGTGTCAAGCCCTTCGAATATTGTTCAATGAAAGATTTCAAAACATTATCTCTATACACTTTTGTAAAATCCCAGGTTTGAAATGGGAGTTCTAAGGACGATGCGACTTTGACAGACTCCGACTCATCCTGCGCCGCAGCACAACTGGGACCTTCGCCCCAACACTTCATGTACACACAGGTCACTTCATACCCAAGGTCCTTCAAAACTGCGGCACACACTGCACTGTCAACGCCTCCGCTTAGTCCTAGATAAACTTTTTTGGGGGTATTAGCTGTCATAGTTTAAGCCTCTTTGACAAGATAGGGGCTGGTCTTAATAAACCGATAAGCACTTTGAGCCGCTATTGCACCTTCCGCAGCTGATGTAACTTGTTGATGCAAAAGATTCGACGCATTATTCATATCACCTGCACAGAACAACCCAGCGATACTGCTTGACATGCCAGCGTCAACTTTGACATACATGTTCTTAGTTAGCTCAGCCCCAAGCGTACCTGCCAAGTCAGTCTGTGGCACATATCCAATCTGAATAAAAACACCACCGACAGCGAGTGCCACGCTATCATTAAATGGATTATCTAATTCGATCATCTTTACTACACTGTCTCCTTTAATTTCAATAATGTTTGTAAATGGAACCTCAGTTATATTTTCTTTCTTTTTTAGCTCTTCAATATACAATGGAGCTGCTTTTAACTCACTTCGATATATTAGATAAACAAGTTTTGCGTGCATTGCCACATCTTGAGCACCTTCAACCGCACTATTTCCTCCACCGATAATCGCAACAACCTTATCTTTAAAAAATGGCGCATCACATGTCGCGCAATAGCTTACTCCCCTTCCGGCAAATTCCTCCTCGCCTTTTACACCAAGCTTTCTGTGATGAGTTCCGGTTGCCAATATTACAGATTTTGCTTGATACACCTTTTCAAAAGTTTTTACTTCGAAAAAATTATCCACCTTTGAAATCGATGAAACAGTATCAATTTGATACTTAGCCCCAAGAGAAACTGCTTGATCTATAAAGTTCTTTGCAAGGTCCATGCCACTTATACTTTTAAATCCAGGATAATTTTCTACATCTCTTGCCTCTGTAATTAAACCCCCAGGCATTGGGCCACCAAGCATTAAAGTCTTCATTGCGTATCTTGTTGCGTAAATTGCTGCAGAACACCCAGCTGCTCCAGCTCCGACTATTATTGTGTCGTATATATTAGATTCCATATTTATGAGTTACTAACTAAATTTTTGGAGAAACCATTAAAATAACATTCTACGTTGTCGATTGTAGATTTAATAATTCTTTCTAGTGCTTCCTTTGAATTAAAGGCGTTATGAGGCGTAATTATAACATTTGGCAAATGAGCCATCATATAGTTTTCTAAGGCAACCTTAAAATCTACGGAACCATGATTATCCATATGCAAAAGCGCAATTTCTTCCGATAAGAATTTTTCTTCTTCTAATACATCAAGGCCAGCAAAACCAACCTTTCCAGAACTCAAGCCATCAAATAACGCATCTGTTTCGATTAATCCACCACGCGCTGTATTAATTACAATAACGCCATCCTTCATTTTTGAAATTGTCTCCTTATTAATGATGTGGTGAGTGTCTTTATTGTATGGAAGATGAAGTGAGATAACATCGCTTTTTGCAATCAAGTAGTCAAGATCTGCATATGAAAAACCTGCCTCTGAAGCATATTTTTCATCTGGATAAAGATCATAAGCAATAACTTTCATACCAAAAGCTAAAGTATAATTAATAATGTTTTTTCCAATATGACCTGTCCCGAGTATTCCCATTACCTTGCCCTTTAGATCCATTCCAGTCAAACCTTCTGGTGTAAAATTATTGGCACGAACTCGATCTAGCGACTCTGGAATTCGTCTTGCCAACGATAAAAGTAAAGCCATCGCATGCTCTGCGACAGTATTTTCACCATAGCTTGGAACATTAGAAACTAAAATATTATGTTTTGAACAATAATCCAAATCTATATGGTCAAAACCTGTAGATCTTGTTGCTATCATTTTAAGACTTTTCAGTTTACTTAATACTTCTGCATTAAAAGCTGAACCTATAAAGCTTGAAATCACCTCTACGTCCGAGTATTTTTCTGCGTTATCGTAAGAGAGTTTATCTTCAGCGTATTCAACCTCGTAATCTTTAAAGGAACCATCAATATAATCAATCTCCCAAGGCTTAATTTCAAAAAATACAATCTTTGGAGTGTTCATAAAACTAGGATATCATAAGACTTAAGGTTTCTTATACAACTTGTCTGATGTCATATAATTTTCGATAATTTTTTTGATAAAAGCTGATCTCGTCGTTTTATTTTTCTTTGAGGACCAATCCAAATAGGCCGCAATTTCATTATTAATCATTATTGTGAATTTTGTTGATTCGGCATCTTCGAGCTTTCCAACTTCATCTTTTAATATAGTTGGAAGTATTCTACTATCATATCCACGCAAGATTAAAAGATCACTTTGGATACCAACTAATAGTGGGAAAACCTTTCTTCCTTTATCTTCTGAATACAAAGCCAAAACTGGCACATTATTGCTTAATGCGTAAGAAATTTCATATCCAATATTTGCTGTTGGATGAGAAATATCAGCAACGACAAGACCAGAAGACCTAATTCTAGCAGTCATGTATTCAAAATATTCTTTATCACCCTTAATTACAAAGGTTTCAGGCCTATTGTGATCTCTTTTTAAAATGTGATCAGAAAGCACAACATGCCCCATTTTTTCTAATATATGAACCTCTTTCTCATAATTTTTTCGATAGATGTTCAAACCTGAGATTGCTCCTAAAAAATAAATTTTCATATTATTAGTTTACCATTTCAATACTTAAAACCACATGCTTTAGCTTGTGGGTGAAGTATTCTCGCGAAGCGAGGTAAATGGGGGGAAGCTACGGGCTTTAGACCGTAGAACCTAACTACATTCAACGATGTTACAATCAATAAATGAATATAGAGAAATTATTAGACTTGTTACATAAAGAATATACAAACCCCAAGACAGAATTAGAAAACTGGACTACAACTGCACAATTCATGGTCGCTGTCATTCTAAGTGCTCAAGCGACAGATAAACAAGTAAATAAGATATCAAACAAATTGTTTGAAAAATACCGCAGTGTTGATGATTTCGCAAAGGCCGATATTTTTGAGCTTGAGCCACTTGTTTCTTCAATAAACTATTATAAAACCAAGGCTAAAAGGATTATCGATGCCAATAAATTTGTAAAGGAAAACTTTAAAGGCGAATTTCCAGGATCAATTGACAAACTAATAAAGATCCCAGGAATTGGCAGAAAAAGTGCAAATGTTATTCTTCAAGAGGCCATGGGGATCGCACAGGGAATAGTTGTAGACACGCATGTTACAAGAGTTTCAAACCGACTAGGACTTGTAAAAGGTGAAGAAAATGCAGAAAAAATAGAGAAGCTATTGATGTCCCAAATCCCAGGAAATGAATGGAAATTCTTTTCTCAATCAATTGTTTTACACGGAAGATATATATGCAAAGCCAAAAAACCAAACTGTACGGAATGTATCCTAAATAAAGAATGTCCAAGCGCTTTTAAAGTTTAATTATTCGGCTGACCTAAGATTTCTTGTACTTTATTTTCAAGATCACCTTGTTTTTGTAAATTTAGCTGTTCTACCTTGCCATCAGATATTATGAAAAAGCTTGGAGTTCCCGGAAGGTTTAACTCAGTTGCCGTTTGATAATCGCCATTTACGGCTTCAGCAACACCCTGACTTTTGAAATCATTTTTAAACTGCTCAATATCAAGTCCAAGACTTGTAGCATAGCTTACTAACTCATCATCAGAAAAATTTGGCTGGTTTTCAAATAAAGTTGAAGCATATTCCCAAAATTTTCCTTGAATCGCTGCTGCTTCTGACGCCCTTGCCGCAGGGACCGACATGTTATGAATTGGAAGCGGAAAATGTCTGTAAATCACGCCTAAGTTATTTGGATATTTTTGTAACAAAGACTCAACAATCGGTGCATAAAGCTTGCATGATGGACACTGAAAATCACTGAATTCGACTAAAACAAGTTTTGGGTTCTCCGGACCAATCCTGTGCGATGAACCACCAGTTATAAAGTCCAAATCACTTATCTCATGAGGTTGTTTTAAAAACGAACTGCCCAAAATAAAAGCTAGTATTAATACTGTAACTCCGCCTATAATAGTGAAGATGATTTTATCTGAATCCATGTGGGTAGTGTAACATGAGGGCTACCCTTTTTAAATAAAAAAGGGTAGCCCTCATACAGTGGGGTGGAAGCAAAGCTTGCACCCCTCGTGAGTCAAAGCGGGGTGGAAGCAAAGCTTGCACCCCGCTGAGTACAGCGGGGTGTGGCGCAGTTGGTAGCGCGCACAGTTCGGGACTGTGAGGTCACAGGTTCAAATCCTGTCACCCCGACCAAAACACAACATTGACAGTACGTACGTTTTGTATAGAATATACGTATGATACAAATAGTTAATGCAACACAAGTCCGAGATACTTTCGCCGATATTATTAACCGAGTTACATATGGTGGTGAAGAATTTATCATCGAAAGGCAAGGCAAACCAGTTGCGCTTATTACGCAAGTCCCAGAAACAAAACCTGTCGACAACACAATATCCTCTAACATATTCTTATCCCGTATTAGTAAATATGGACTCAAAAAAGCCCCAATAGATTTAGCTGAAAAGCATGACGAATATACTTGGGACAAATAATTCCGTAATTGTTGATTCCGACGCGTTAATTGGGTTAATCCATGAAAATGACCTTTTACACAAAAGGTGCGTGAAAATTTCCGACTACCTTGCCCAAAATAATTTTGTAACTATCGTTTGTTATACAACTGTTTTAGAAGCTTCAACTACACTTTCTAGATCTATCAATCGGCCCGATCTTGCTAAAAAATTGTTACAAGATTTTGCTCAAATAAAACAGCCGAGTTTTTTAGAAATTGGAATAGCACCACTTGTCGCCGAAGCATTTGACGAAAAGGCCTCAAAGAGAAATACTCCATTTGACCATTATGTCGCTGCAGTAGCAAAGCTAAACGATATAAAGCTTGTATTTTCCTTTGACTCATTCTATGAAAAACAAGGGTTAAAATTGCTAGAAAAAAATACATATTCTTCACAAGAATAGCGCTTTACTTAATCCTTGGAATATTGATACGCTTTTGGGCAGGGAATTATTTTAGTGTTAGTCTAATTACTCTTCCAGTTTTAACATGGGTACTCTACCTAATTAGAAAGGTTGAAAATGGCTTAAATGAAGACATCGGACTAACTAAAAGCGAAAAGATTCAAATTATTATTACTTGTGTGCTTAACCCACTCATAACTGGTGCATTTTATTTTTATTGCTGGAAGAATCAATTCCCAAAGAAGTCTAGTCAGGCAAATATATACTCTTGGACAATTGCAATTGCAGAACTATCTTTAGCAATAGTGCTAAATCAACTTGGGATAGTTAATATACTCTAATTTTTGATTTATTAAAACTTCAAATCCTGTCACCCCGACCAAACAGATTATTACTCAAACAAAACAAATAAGTAGATAGTAAGTATTCCAAGTAAAAACAATAAAAACGAACTTACGGATTTTCTAGGCGTAACCTCCTTAATTAATTCAGGCATTAAGTCAGACGTCGCAATGTATATGAACCCACCAGCAGCTACTGGTAACGAATAGGGGATAATAGACGCTAAATTTGAAGCTAGGAAATATCCAACAATACCACCCAAAACAGAAGTCAAAGCAACAACAAAATTCAAAAACAACGCTCTTTTTCTGGTAAATCCTGCATGAAGTAAAACTCCAAAATCTCCAATCTCCTGAGGAATCTCATGAAAAGCTAAAGCAAAACTCGTTGTAATTCCAAGAGGGATACTTACCACAAAAGTCGAAGCAATAATCATTCCATCTATAAAATTGTGAACTGCGTCCCCAATCAAGTTTAAATAGCCGAAAGCATGAACATCGCAATCATCATCATGACAATGACGCCAATGAACAATCTTTTCTATCAAAAAGAAGCAGATAAATGCTACTAATGTTATTTCCATAACCAATGTTGGATCAATCACATTAAAAGCTTCTGGCAACAAATGTAAAAAAGCACCGCCCAAAAGGGATCCTGTTGAAAAAGCGACCAACGACAACAACATTTTGTGCAATATCGATTCTTTAATGGAGAGTAAAAAAACTCCAACAAGTGAAAAAAGGCTGATAATTATGGTGGAAGCAATGATATAAATTAAAATCATTTTGTACGAACCACCCTCGCACCTACTACAAATAAACTAAATGCTATCCAGGCAGACATAATACACCATTGGCACCATGCATGAAGCACAAATGCTTCAAGATAAGTTAAATATGCAGAAAATAAAACACCAACTATAGATCCCAAAAAGAATAACCTTCGATACTTCAAAACAACTAAAACAGCCATCCCAGTGTAAAAAAGTAAACCGAATGCCGAAACTGGAATTCCTAAGATTTCAGAATAATTGCTGTTGTTTACGATTCCACAAGAAGAAACTCCACAAAGTATCTCGGATCCAAATAGCTTACTCTGCAAAAGGTAAGTAGAAATTAGGACCCCCAATATACATAGGCAAAAGACTACTCTATCAAGCATTTTCATCACTCCATAATATCATCAATACATATTAATCCAAATGTCATATTTCTGAAAATATCGGGGGAGTGGTTCTATCCATTAAATTTTAATGAAATTCGGGGGAGGCCCCGGGGAAGGCCTTTTTTTTAAAAACCGGCTTCCACATTTAAAATTTCACAAAAACGAGTATGAAAAATAAATTAATAGAGAATTACCAACTGGTTAGCCCACATCTCATAACAAGACAATGCGCAACAGCAATGTCGTAATGTGTGCTTGCCGGCAATAGTCAACTAAACTTTTTTACAATATACTAAGTTGATGCTTTGGGAATATATTGATTCACTTTCAAACGCTTCAGATATAATTTTAAAAACATTTCTCGCCCTATTTCTTTGGGAAACAGATGCTAACCTCTACCCTATTCTGGTCTTTGGTGTGGCGTATTTTGCAGCAATTCCAATTGCATCATTAATTGGTGGCGCATTATCTAATTCTGTAGCGCCAAAAATAGCAATGCTATCAGGGATTTGGATGCAAGTTACACAAATCATACTTATAATTCTTTTAGCAAATTCGCTAGACACTTTCCTTCTAATCTTTATTGGAATAATAGGCGGACTTGGAAAAGGCTTCAAAAACGTAGCAATTAGAGATATTGCCGATCAAACAAGGCCTCATGACAATGAAGCTAAATATTATGCAGGCAAATCAATACAATACCAACTCCTAAATTTATTTATTCCTCTCGCCTGTGCATTAATAATAGGAACAGGAACCAGCGGCTATCTTGTAGTATTTGAAATAGCAATTTTTATACTTATCGCAGAATCATTTTTAACTTCCCTTGTTCAAGTTCAAAACCTATCTACCACATTTAGGCTAAAGGAAATATTGACCATTCCAGGCACAAACCCCAGTAAGTTAACATTAATCAAAGGAATCTTTTTAGAAGGTCTGTCAGAAGGTGTCACTCTAACTATCGTCCCGATAATCACACTCGTTTTTGTTGGATCCATAATCAACTGGGGAATATTGAACACAGCACTAGTTCTAATTTCTATCCTCGCAGGAATCGTAATAGGTCAAATAATTGATGATATTAATTCAAAATCACTTTATGCAGTTGGAGCTCTAATTTACGCATCGACCTGCCTGTTCTTCATTTCTAGATACAATTTCTATATCCTGGCGATATTCCTAGTCGCAAGAACATTAATGTTTGTAATCAAAAACGCTGGCTACTACGGATCGATCGATAAAATAATGTCGCAAGATTCAAACGAGGCCTATCTCTATTCAGAGTATCAATTTCTAATTGACCTCGTAACCTCAGTCGCACGTCTTATCCCATTAGTAATCCTAATTTTGCTAAATATAAACATTAAAGATGAAACAATTATAAGATCGGTATTAATCATATTAGGACTAATTCCTTTATTTACGCTATCAATGCTTGGGAGAACATCGGTCTTTAATAAAGCAACAAGAGCCTAGGACCAGGATCTAACCTTTGACTCCATTTCGGAAAGATCAAGTAATCCATTTTGAGCCCCTAGCTTCGTAATTACGCCCGCACTGTTAACAGCCCCTCTTCTCATTGCATCCAAAGCCGAAACTCCATGAATAATTCCGCTAATAAATCCTGTCGCAAAAGCATCCCCTGCACCAGTTTTTTCCACGACCTCAACCTCATGGGCAGGAACGACAAGGAATTGTCCCCCAATATGCGCAAAAGAACCGTTTATCCCATCAGTCAAAACAACGTTATCCGCACCTTTTTGAATTAAAATATCAAGAAGATCGGTAATTTCAATTTGTGTTTTTGATAAAGATGGATCAACTATCATGCGGGCTTCTTCAAGGTTACAAATCAAATAGTCGGTATAATTTATAATATCTAGAATATTGTTACGCGAATTTTTAAGCTCTTTTGAGCCAGGATTTAAAAACAAAATCGGTGAAGGTGTTTTTTTTGCAAGCATAATAACCTGTTTATAAAGGTCAGACACATCCCCACCCACTGAAGATAAGAAAATATATTCAGCAAAATCTACATTAAAAGAAATTTTTCTGTCTTGTGAATATGTAAAAATAGTTCTCTCTTTAAAATAAGAAAGTATCGCTGATTGGTCAGTTGGAAAACCATCTGCTTTAAGATGCGTTAAATCAACTCCAAGCTGATCAAGTTCATTTTTGATATCTATGCCCTTTGGGTCATTCCCGACCGCAGAATGTAAATATGTTTGAATCCCGAGCTTTCTAAGTCCAACCGCAACATTTGAAGCACCACCACCAACACCGTATCTAACATTTTTGACTGGAACTTTAGCACCAAATCCAAAACTTACCTTGCACTCTTTACTCCCTAAGTCACAAGTTATATCAGCTCCATCCAATTCGAAAAAAGTATCAAGTGTAACATGCCCGATACAATGTACGCTTGATAATTTAGCAGTCATATTTTTTACCTAGAAGATTCTATACTATCACCTAAAACCACGGATTTATACTTGACAAGTCCACCTTGGACAGCAAAGGCATATACAATTCCAACTACCGCTAATCCTGCAACAAAAGCAGCCAAAGCATTAAATGTCAAAGACGCAGCAGGCTCAGGTTCTTGTTGCAACTCAGACTCTGGTTGCATAACAACCTCGCTTTGAGTCTTGACTGGTTTCGCAAGGCCAAATGATTCCACTCTTTTGCTTGCAATACCTACCGCATCTCGTAACAAAGCCTTAACTTCGTTATCTAACGAAACTGGAGTCTGACCGTCAGAGGCGATTTGTGACACTAAGGAAACTTCAGGTTCAGGTTGAGTTTCTGACAGATTTGGCGATGAGTTTTGTGAACTACTGGCAACTCCACCCAAACCAGAAATGGCAACATTTGAAAAATCTCTCGAACCTGACTGAGTTGATTGTGACATGTCGGGCATATTAACTCGATTCTAACACTTGACACATACGTTGACCATTACAGAAACGTATATTGGAAAACAACTAATAACAAAATGAAAAACAAATATATAGAAAAAAACTTGTTGGGGATTCTACCATTATAAAGCCAAAACCATCTTTCTAATGTTGAGGTTTTCTGGAATTCTAGATGCTGTGCGTACAAAAGATTTGCAAACATTGATAAAGTCAATGTTTGGACAAAAACCATCTCCCCTGTTGTAAATACATAGATTGAAAAAACGAACAAAATCAGCTGAAAGAAAATACTCTTTATTGAAGATTCACCAAAACTATAATCATATTCATCAAGATATTTTGCAAACCCACTAAAATCCATAGCTTTTAATAGCGATTTTATTTTTTTTGCTCTTTCAGACGAAGTATCCAATAAATAAGCATAAATTATAGACTCTGAATCAATCAATAATGACCCAGCTAACGCACCTAAAAAAGCAAAAACTGCGTTAATCCAATTCGATTCACCCTTTAAAGCTATATAGGCTAAAGCACTTACTAACGAAATCAAAAGTGGGATTTTATATCTTTGAAAGAATGCGTTCATAACCTAATCAAATAATACTACACTTTCTTAAGCTGTGTTAATTTCCATAAAAATAGCCTTGGTTTTGATCTTGCCTTCGAATCTTTCACGAAATCCCAAGCCTTTTGCAAAAGGTCTCGATCTTCATTCTTTGCAAGTTTCATATACATCGAGACTCTTTCTGTATCCCCTAGCCACATAGCAAGACGATATCCATAAAGCTGCCACTCTTGCGAAAGGTACTTCCCAGAATCATTGGATTTTAAATTGGCTAAAACTTGAGCGATTGACTCCATCTCTTAAAAGTCTATCTTCTCAGCATACTTGCTTATAAAAGGAATTTTATATTCCTCGCCTACGTATGCTTTTGATGCTCCTATAACAGCTAAAACCATAGATAAAATAAAGACTGGAATACCCAGAACTGGAAATAATCCAATTACAGAAAGAGCAAATATAACAAGCCCCTGCTTAGCATGAAATTGAACAAATTTATCGTCTTTTTTTGTAACATAAAGAACAATCGATAAAATAAAGACATAGCTTAAAACTGCCATCGTACGCGAATCCTTGGTGTTGGTGGTTGGGTTTGTTGTACTCATACTTTGATTATATCACTTAAAAAGTATAGACTTGGAAGTATTAATTTCACATTGCACCTGTTCATTGAGGACTAAATTTTTAACTGTAATCTTGCTCTGGGAAATCTCATCTGGTCCACAAATAACAACCCATTTAATACCTTTTGAAATTGCGTACTTAATTTGCTTGGAAAGCTTATCAGTAGGATTCGGATACATTTCAACATTTAGGCCAAAATCTCTTAAGGTACTTGAGATACCCGCGGAATTATTAACTAGATTCTCATCAAAAATAGTGACCAAAACTTGAGCTTTCGTCTTTAAATCTGGAATAAGGCCGAGGGTTTCTGCTGCTTCCAAAGTTCTATCAAAACCAAGTCCAAAGCCTGTAGCTTCAATTTTCTTGCCTGAAATCGATTCCACAAGTCCATCAAAACGCTCACCGCCTAAAACGGAACCACTTTCTAAATCTGTAATAACTATTTCCCAAATTGGACCGCTCGAATAAGAAAAAGACCTAGCGATTGTTGGGTCAAATTTATACCAAGATTTATCAAAACCCTGCTTTGATAAATAATCCAAAATAAAGTTAATGTTCTCGTTTGGTTTAAGGCTCCGGATTTTATCTAGATACATAGTGGCGTCACTTTTGGAGATTCCACGACTCACCATTTCATCAAGAGCTCCCTGTTCGCCGATCTTTTTAAGCTTATCAATTGCGGAGACTGCTTCATATGGAAATCCTTTTAACAAAGCACGGTCATTAACTAAAACCTTTGCGTTTTTAAAACCAAGTTTTCTGTAAATATCCAAACCTACAGCAATTACCTCGGCATCTGCTAAGACTGATGCGACGCCGAATATATCGGCGTCGCACTGTATAAATTCCCTATATCTACCCTTTTGCGGCTTTTCTGCTCTAAAAACAGGTTGGATTTGATACCTTCGAAAAGGAAGTCCGACCTTCTCCTTATTCTCAGCCATAAATCTAGCAATAGGAACCGATTGATCATACCTTAAAGCAACATCGCGCTTCCCAGCATCTTTAAACTTATAAAAAAGTTTTTCATCATCACCTATTTGGCCCTCAAAAATGCTCAAAGGCTCCAAAGTCGGCGTTTCGACTGGATCATATCCCCAACTCTCAAAAACCTCAATCATCCTATCTTTGAGCCACTGCCTTTTCAACGCTTGCTCTGGCAAAAAATCTCGAAACCCTTTTAATGGTTGTGTTGTCATATTTTTCATAAATAAGGGCTACCCTTCTAAAAAAGGGGCTACCCTTAAATAACTATACACTAATTAATTAAAACCAAAGTTATCTACTCCAAATGGATATATATTAGGAAGCGTTACATCATTTCCATAGAATTTTTTAATCAGAGGTTGATACATTTTATATCTCAAATCTGTCGGCATTTCATTTTGCATTAATATTCCATAAGGGAAAATTTGCTTAATCCACAAACCTTGAATGGTATACTCAGAAAATTTTCTTTTTATCCAGTCTTGCAAAACTTCCCTTGGCGGAACCTCAAGACTACCGAAATATCTACCTTCCCCAAAAGCGTTTTCTAACTTCACAAATTCCCATTCTAGTTCAACCTGGCTATAGTATTTATCAATGTTTTTATAAGTTTCTCTAAATAATTTATAAAAGCTCACTTTCACTTTTCTTTCCCAATCTTTTTCTAGTTCATACCAGCTGACTACCTTGAAATTTAATTCTGGATAAGAAAATTTAATCCATTCTTCAAGCTCTTTTTTATATATCACCCACCTGCTATTATATTTTGCAAATAGCTGTTTCTTAGTAAAGTTTAGAGATTTGCCTTCTTGCGTATATATATAAAATGGATCCGTATTTCCTATTAAAATTAAAATTTCATAATTTATGTTTTCTTCTCCAAACCTCTTGGCCATCTCGGAAATTTTAGGCAAGCATATTTCAAGATTATTACCTGTCGGATCTAAACTAACATAGTTTTCTGGATTTACCTTATCGAACATGTAAGCTGGATTTATTGTTGAACATGTAAAGGAAATTAGTTGAATTGGCCGTTTTTGAATTAGGCTTGTATACAAATTCGCCTTAATGAGTTTCCAGTCGGGATTGTTTTTCCCTTTACCATCAAATTTTTTAAGAATTTCTAGAATTTTTTTATTTTTTTGCATTTGGATTGATAACTGATAAATACCTTGGACCTCTTGGTTCTCTTGCAAGATTGTACATGCGTTCACGAGCGTCAGCTGGCATCTCGGTATTAAGTAAAACCCTAAATCCCGCATCTTTCAGAACTTGTGCCTGTTTGTAGTAAGTTAAAACCTTTAAGTATGCTACTGCTCGAATATCATCATCGGATACAGGTCCAAAAACTCCATTGTAATAAGTTTTAAATACTTCACTCACCCGTGAGACTTCTAATGTAGCAACATCACAAGCTTCATCTTCAGAAAAACCAATTGGTTCACCTAGTGAAATATCAGACATCAACTTCTGACTTATATTTTTTGTAATTCCAGCCATTTGGTAACTAGAAATAATGTCAGCCAATTGTAGAAGAAACCTTTCTTTTGTCCTTAATTCTTCAAGGTCATTTAATAACTGTGGACGTTGCAAAACTGGGTAAATATATTCCGATTCGTCATTATCGGCTAAAATAACCAACCACTTAGATTGTATCCCCCAAAACCTTAGCACTGAAATTATTTTTGTAGCTGATTCAATTGCTATTCGTGCCTGATTCCCTGAACGTTTTGCTACATATTGGCTTTGATTCTCTTCTAACAGTGCATCTGGGTAAATTTCAGGACATATTATCTGTGCGAAACCAATCTTTCTATTACCCGTAGACAAAGATCGAAGAATGTTTAAAAGTAGTGATCCGCATTGATCGGCACTCATAGGATAAGGCAAACTATCAATCCCTAAAATTGAAACAAAGGCTAGTCTTGCAGTGGAAAATATGCCTTCGATATCTTCATCATCACGAAATTCTTGAATACTGCTTAATACTATATCTTCAAAATCCGACATAGGAACGATATTATATGAAACATCCATGAAACCTTGAAATAGTTCCTTAGCTTTTAAAAACCTTTGAGATACAAGCCTTGGCATACCATACTTTAAGGCATCTGGTTCTTGGATTTTTTCCCATCCCATAGACTTAACGATAGCTACAGAAGCACAAAGCTGTTTTTTGGCTACATTAATTCCAAACATTTTCGATTCAAGCCATAAATAAGTTGAATCGTCATCAGTTGGAGAGACTCCTCTTTCTTGAAATTGCTTATTTGTACGCAATTCTCGGTCAAGTTCCAAAAGTTCGGTTACTAAAGTTCTACTTCTTAGTACTTCAGACTCTACCAATACCTCCGGGATATTTTGCACATTATCGTTACTTAGAACTTCATTTCCTGTTTTTAACATTTTATTTTTCGTTGAAGAAGAAAGAGTTTTTTAAACAAAAAAGCCCTCGTCTCTAATTAATTACTTAATCAGAGAACGAGGGCTTAATAAAAAGTCTTCGCGGTCCCATCTCTGTTCCAAATCGTCTTAAGACGATTGGCACTTTATCCCAAGCTCTGGTAAAAAACTTACCGACACTGGGTGCTATATTTTACGGTTTGCTTCCGTGCAAGATTGTGCAATTGCTTTTCTCTTGCCAACGCGCTCAAAAATGAGCTAAAAGGCGTGTTCCTATTTGCTGCTGATGAAGGCTTACACTATCCCTTCTCGCTTATACCAACACATCAAAAAGTACTATTCCTCTTTTAACATTTTATCAAACAAGGGAGATTCTATAAAAACCAACGACAATTGTCAAATTTCGAATAATTATTCCACAGATGAAACCGAAGAATTTTGCGAAGTATTCTGTCCAAAATTTTGTGACCAAGATGTCACCATATTTATAAAAATAAAAACCAAAAGTATAAAAAGGCCTACTCCAGCTATCAAAATTATAGAGGATCGTATAGAAGCCAGCATGCTACTTCTACTGGTTTCACTGAATTCATCGTAGTTTCCCATATATAGCTATAGTATCACAAAGAAATTTACTCTAAAATATAAACATGAAAGTTACTGTAATATTAACTTCGTATAATGAATATCATTCTATTGCAAAGGCTATCTCTCAAATTGCAAAAAATGATATCAAAGACCTTGAGCTTTTAGTTGTTGCACCTGACGAAAAAACAATAGAAGTTGCAAAAAAAGAGCTTGCGAAACATCCACAATTGAAAGCTTCAAAAATAATAAAAGATGCAGGAACAGGAAAACCGAATGCGATAAATACAGCGATCCCCCAAGCCAAAGGTGAAATCATAATTTTTACCGATGGAGACATGTACATATCTGATAATGCCATTTTCCTTTTACTTGAAGGATTTACAGATGAAAAAGTGGCTGGTGTTTCAGGACATCCAGTATCGCTCGATGACAGAAATACATTCTGGGGGTTCTCATCTCATTTATTTTGCTACGGTGCGCATACTGTGAGGGTAGCCCTTCAAAAAGAGGGGCTACCCCGCAAGAAGAAGGGCTACCCTCCCATGAGTGGCTATTTATACGCTATAAAAATGACAAAGGCAGTCGCAAAGCTATTTCCTTTACCAACAGAAATTCGTGCTGAAGACGCATATATTTCCAAAAGAATAAATGAGTTAGGATATAAAACCACCTACTCTCCGGATGCCCTCGCCTATGTTAGATTTCCAAAAAACCTTCACGATTGGATAGACCAAAAGAAACGATCTCTTGGCGGAAACATCCAAATAAGAATAAGGGCTACCCTTCAAAAAGAGGGGCTACCCTTATTTCGAAGAGGGATAATACAAGACACTTCAGGTTTTTTCATACCAATAAAATTCGCATCCTCGCCAAAGGAATATTTCTACCTATTTGGAATCTACCCACTAAGACTCTATCTTTGGATTCTGATATACATACAACATTACAAAAAAGATTATTCAAATGGCAGATGGGAGCAAATAAAAAGTAGCAAGATTTAATAAGGCACCTTAAGCTTCAATCTAGGGATTTTTTTAAAATGTTTTATGTCTTTTGATATAAAAGTATATCCATAAACTATTGCAGTAGCTGCTATTATCGCATCGTCAAACTCAATCCCCTCTTTCAATCTATTTTCAATAATCAAAACATACGCAAGCATACTAATTTTCTCGTCGATATGAATCACATTCAAATCTGCTAAAAGATCTTCCATATTTCTTTGCTCCTTTAAATTTTTAGTTCCAAGTATAAGTTCAACAGCAGTAACAACTGATATAGAAACTTCTCCTTCTAGTGAATCTATGTATTCAACTGCACTTGGATACTTTCTTAGAGCATCAATAATAATATTAGTATCTAGAAGATACAGTTTATTCATACACCCGTTCCCTTCGTGCCGATCTTCTTTTCCTTACCCAACCAACAGAATCTTGCATTTCTGGCCTATCAGCAAAAGCACCAAAGATCTCGTAGTTTTCTATAGAAAACGTTTTCTTTTCGCCTTCCGCCCGCTCAAAATTTTTTACAGATGTAATGACAACATCAGAAGATTTTTCTCTGTCAGTTAAGTAAAAAACTTTTCCTTCTCCCGCCTCCTTTACTATAGTAGCCCAATTATATCTTGCGTAGGTTTTGCCTATTATTTTTTTACTGGTGTAAGTTTTTCCCATGTGTTAAGTGTACACTTGTACATTACCATGTCGACAACAATAACTGTATAATTTTAAAGTTATGCAAACAAAAATTCAAACCCTCGAAAACGAAATAAGACTTCACAATAAACTATATTTTATAGATAATAATCCGAAAATTAGCGATGAAGAATTTGACAAATTAGTTGAGGAACTAAAATGCCTTGACCCAAAAAACCCTACCCTCTTTGAACTTGTCGGAAAAATAGGCGACGTTAAACATGAAACGCCAATGCTTTCAATAGAAAAAAGATATTCGTACGAAGACATCCAAAAATGGCTGATTGATACCGGTGACAAAAAATACATAATCGAGCCAAAATACGATGGAATGGCCGCAAAATATCAAAACGGTGTTTTGTCTACTCGTGGAAATGGACTTGTCGGAGAAGATATTTCTGGAAGACTTAAAAATTTAAACATAATCGGCAAATTACCCAAAAAAGACGAAGTGGTTCTAGGCGAAATCATAATACCCCTATCGTATTTTAATAAAAATCTTGCAAGTGAATATAAAAATCCGCGCAATGCAGTTGTTGGAATTGTTAAATCAAAAAGAGTCGCGGATGTGGGGATCAAAGCTCTAATGGATAAAGGCGTTCATTTTATTATTTATGATGAAGCAAATTCTAGAAAAGTTAATACGGAAAGCCTGTTAGACAAAGACGAATGGGAAGCAATTCTAGAAGAAACACTTCAAGTAGACTACCCACTTGATGGAATTGTTATAAAAGCATCAGATAATAAAATTAGAAATAAATTAACGGCAACTGCTCATCACGAAAAGTGGCAGATCGCATACAAATTACCCGCTGAAAGAAAATGGAGTAAGGTTTTGGATATTAAAAGCCAAGTTGGAAGAACGGGCCGCATTACAAACGTCGCAGTGATAGAATCAATAGAATTAAGCGGAGCCACCGTAAAAAATGTAACTCTTCATAATATAAATTTTGTTGAAAAGACGAAAATAGGAGTTGGTTCTAAAGTCGAAGTTTGCAGATCAGGAGAAGTCATTCCATTTATTACAAACGTAAAACCATCTAGTTCCCATTTTAAAATACCTACTAATTGTCCAGCGTGCAAAAGTAAATTAGAAAGAAACGGCAAATACCTTGAATGCAATAACCTTAAATGCCCAGCAAGAACGTCGCAAGAAATCGAACATTTCTTCAAAGCGTTAAACGTCCAGGAGCTTGGGCTTAAAACAATAGAAAAATTCATGAATATATTCGAAATCACATCCCCTATTGAATTTTACGATTTAAAGGTCGAACAAATCACACCTCTTGAAGGCTTTGGAGACAAAAGTGCTAATAATATAGTTTCTGGAATTAGAAACACACTTGAAGGAGCAATTACTGAACATGAACTTTTGGAAGCTCTTGGAGTAAGAGATATCGGGAAAGCTTCCAGCAAATGGATTCTGAAAAATTTTGGATTCGGAAAACTCAACATGCTGACAAAAGAGGACCTTCAAGGCATTAAAGGAATTGGGCCAAACAAAGCTGAAAGTTTTGTCAAAGACATAAAAGAAAAATGGAAAGTTGCGGATGCCCTTTTAAAAAAGGGCATCCGCTTCAAAACTCAAAATGCCTCCAATAAACTTGCTGGACTAACATTTTGTATAACAGGGAAAAAAGAAAAATATTCAAGAGAGGAATTGATAAAAATAATAGAACAAAGCGGCGGCGAGTACGCCGCCGCCCTCACCAAATCCACCAACTACCTAATCGCCGGCGAAAACGCCGGCTCAAAACTACAAAAAGCAAAAGAGTTAAACATAAAAGTAATAAGTGAGAAGGATCTTCTTAGTTTAATAACTTAATCCCCTGCTTAGAAAAGTGCTTATCAAAAGTAAACGCAAAGTCAATTTTTTGATTCTTGCAAATTACGAAGCTTGTGCAATCAACAAAAGAGACATTTTTTGATTTAATTTTCTTGAAAAGACTAATAGCATCATTAAATATTTCTAAATCAACGATTACTGTTTCGATTCCAAATAAAACTTCGTTGTAAAACGATAAAGCATCAACCTTAGAAAGCCTCATAGAAAGTAATGTTATGGTTTCACCAACCACATTCGAACTTGTAATTAATTCTGCCTCATCTGGTATATTATCGAGTGAAACAATAGATTTCTCATGCAAAGGATCAGAAATATTATACATAGCATACAAAGCTGATGTATCAATAAAAATTTTCATTTGAATTTACACTCCATATATATACTTATCTTGTAAATCAACAGGAGTACCAACGCCTTTAACAGCAAATTTTTTTATTTTCAATGCCAACTGTTTTCCAGTTAATCTAGCATTTTTCTTAACCTTCTCTTTTTCAATCATTTCTCTTAGAAAAATACGAACCAATTCAGAATAAGACTTCCCAGTAACATGGGACAAGCCCTCTAAATCAGCCTTTATTCCTTTATCTAACATTAATTGAGTTCTAATTAGCATGCATACACAATAGCATTACACAATAAGTTGGTCAATATTTTCTAACCATAAACCTATTCACAATTCATTCGGGAACTGATATAAATTAGTGATGCATGGTTTAAAACAAGACGGAAAGGTTTGGGATGAATTAGTTGGAATTAGTTGGAATTGCTACAATGCAGCATATCCAAGCCCGAAACACCCACAACACACTGAGGATGCTTCTCTTGAGTTACCTGCCATAGGCCTATTTGGGATTTTTGATGGCATTGGAGGGATGGATAATGGTGCCTTAGCTTCACGCATTGCAAAACATTCATTTTCAGAATCATTTCAAGAACAACAAGGTACGGTCCAAGAATCAATGTACAAAGCCTATGAGGAAGCTCGTTCACAAGTTATAGCTAAAGCAAATGGAGGTGACACGACCGTTTTGTCTGATGAAAATACAACAAGACAAGGTGTATTCCTTACACGCTGGAGACTCTCGAATATACAGGGTAAGAGAAAATCGCCTCGTGTGCCTAACCCTTGATCATTCACATGCTAGAAATACATCTAACCCAAGGTACACGCAAAACCTACTCTCTGAAGTAGTAAGCGAAAACCAAATCCCAAACGATTTGATGGGACTTTATAACAGAAAGAATCAAATTACTGCATCCATAAATTCTGGCAATCCAGAATACAACGAATTTGATTATACACATGGAGATACATTCATATTAACAACGGATGGAGTACATGACAATTTAACAGACAAAGAGGTATATTCAAAATTTGTTGCAGCACAGCGTGATGGAGCAGATCCATCAAAAGCTATTGCGAATGAAGCACTAAGGGTTTCAAAACAAGGATCTTTTAGATCAAAGCCGGATGACATCACTTGTATGGTAGTGATAGAAAACCCAAATCTGATTGAAACTCATAACTCGGCTGTAAAATCTCTTGTTGAGATCGACTCAACAAGAGAAAACTCAAAACTAGATGAGCTGTTTGAAAAACTGTACGCTAGGGCTCTATGACTTTCAAGTAATTCGAGGCTCAGGCAAGAACTATACAGCCTCAGAGATGGAACAATTAATTAGAGGTGTTAGAAAGAAGAACTATAATATCAATACGATAACGAGAACAGGTGGAATAAGACGTGAGGTTGAAAATCTTATGTTTTTACAAGAAATATCCAATATGGCTCCCGTACCTGACTCAAGTGGACACATATACAGTAAAGATGAACTTGTGAATTTAGCTGATCTTATAATAAGTGGAATCCTAAGTATCAATGGGATAACAAGGAATAAAGGTGTTAGAGAAATGGTTTTCTCTTATACTGAGAAACTAAAAAACAACGATAGGTAATCCGTTAAATTCTGTAAATCCTACCATTACTCCTTACTGCCCTTCCTAAAGAATTTTGGCTTTTTTGCAGGTTTTTTGGCTGGTGCTGATTCCGGCTTTTTAGTATCAGTTTCCAGTTCTTCCCCCGCACCCATTATTGTTTGAGTTGCGTTTCTGATTGCCCCTGCTGTTTTTATTATTCCCCCAAATGCTGCCGTTGTCATGGCAAGTGCTTGAAGTGGTTTTTCCATAGCACTTACTTTTTCGATTCCATCTTTTACGGTTTGATCGACTTCATCTATAACATCCCTTGCTTTTCGCACCGTTTTTTTAACTTCACGCAAAACACTAGCAATGTAAAACCCGATGAACAGTAAGTTTAAGGTTATAAGCGATATTACTATCGCTAAGACTGTTTCTAAATTAAAATTAATTGATGTCATTATTCTTGATTATCTAAATTCACACTATTTAAACGCGAAACCGCATCATCTATATTTGAGACAAGAACTTCTCTTGGCTTACTGCCATTTGCCTGCCCTATGATACCAGCATCTTGAAGCTCGTCAATAATCCTAGCAGCCCTAGAATAGCCAAGACCTAACTTTCTTTGCAAATAAGAAGCCGATGCTTTTCCTTCGGATATAATGATTTCTAAAGCTTCCAAAACCTTAGGATCAACATCACCAGAAAACTTTCCGCCACCAGTTTTAACTTCAATTTTATGCTTAATAATCTCATCCTTATAATCCGGCTCTATTCCAGTATTTTTTAAATAATTTACTAAACGAGTAATTTCATCATCACTGACAAAAGCCCCTTGAATTCTTTTTGGCTTTGAATCATCAGGCGGAATAAAAAGCATATCTCCCCTTCCAATCAAAGTTTCCGCACCAGATTGATCAATAATAACTCTGGAATCGACATTTGAAGTCACCTTAAAGGCAAAACGAGTCGGAACATTAGCCTTAATAGTTCCTGTCAAAATATTTACAGAAGGCCTTTGAGTTGCCAAGATCAAATGAATACCCGTTGCTCTAGACTTTTGCGCAAGTCTAATAATATATTTTTCGACTTCGCTAGCAGCAACCATCATCATGTCAGCAATTTCATCAATAACAATAATAATATAAGGCTCAGCCTGAAAACCCGACTTGGTATTAAAATCAGCAATATTTCTAACACCCGCATTCGCAAACAAAATATATCTTCTTTCCATTTCGGAAACCGCCCAAGCCAAAGCAGAAACAGCCTTTTGTTCCATATCAGTAACAACTGGTGTCAACAAATGAGGAATACCATTATATTGGCTCAATTCAACAAACTTAGGATCAATCATAATAAATCGACATTCAGATGGAGAACATCTAAAAAGAATAGTAGCAATAATCTCATTGAGGAATACAGATTTACCAGTACCCGTTGCCCCAGCAATCAAAGCGTGAGGCCAACGAGTTATATCTTGTATAACAGATTTGCCGGAAACATCATGACCAATTGCAATTGAAAGTTTACCTTTTGATTTTTTCAACTCATCGCTTTCCAAAACCGTCCTAAATGAGACCGAAGATGGAGTAAAATTTGGAACTTCAATACCTACCAAGTTTGTACCTGGAATTGGAGCCTCAATACGAACAGAACCGCTTGGAGACTTAAGCCTTAACGCAAGATCTGTACTTAGACCTTGAACCTTACTCGCCTTGATTCCAATAGGGAGATTCAATGCATACCTTGTAACCGCAGGCCCAACATGCTTATCAACCGTTGTCGCATTAATTCCAAAAGCCTTTAAAGTTTCTTCTATCATCCTAGACCTTCCCTCTATATCCCCTGCATCAGGTGGACGACTTGGAATATCCGAAAGCAAAGAATGTGGTGGATACTCCCAAAGCTTATTCGAAAATGGTAACCTTGAAACCTTTTTATTTTCTTCTTCAGTTATAAACGAAACGTCCGGAACCTCAACTTGATCTTCATTTTTTATCAAATCATCAACTGGCCCAGATGGCGGAGAAATAAGTTCGAAATCCTTATTAGAATCGTTTAAGCCATACGAGGTATCATCAGCACTAACTACATTTTGCGCTGAATAACCTAGAGTTGGTGATTCAAAAGTGTTACTTATTAAAGTATCAGGAGAAAGACTTTCATCTACAGTAATGTCAGTATCGGCAGCTGGAACATTAAACCTGAACAATTTAGCAGACACAAAAGAAAATGCAGCTTTCGCCTTTTCTACAAACACATTTAAACCAGTGTTTGATATCAAAACAATCGAAAAAACAAATAAAAGAAAATAAAAGAAAACTGCTCCAGGATAAGAAATCAAAGTGGCAGTTTTGTTTGTAATCATTCCACCGATAAATCCCCCACCATTTTCACCAAACATACCCAACATTCCTAAAAAGAATAAACTCAAACCAATCAATATCTTTCTGTTAAGAACCTTCAAATTAACTGAACCAATTGTTAATAAGCCAATATATAAAAGAAGGATTGGAATTATGAATGACCCAAATCCAAAGCCATCTACAAAAATATGTCTGAGCTTTGTATTAATAACTCCGCTGGAATCACCGACTCCACCAAAGATTGAAATCACAGATAAGACAGATAGCAAGACAAAAACCAGAGAAAGAGCTGATGTTAATATTGATTTATGGGATTCCCAAACGATGCGTCGTTTGGGCTTGCGACCGCGTTTTGCCATGTTATTTTGAGTATAGCACCTGTAATACTCAACTAAAACTGAATTTAAGTACCTCTTCTGGAAGTTCGGCAATAAACCTAGAAACAATAGAAACGCCAGATTGCCCAAATAAAGTTCTTCGTCGTGTATACGTTAGAAAAAGCGACTTTTTCGCCCTTGTAATACCAACATAACAAAGCCTTCTTTCTTCTTCCAGCTCCTTTGGATCTGTCATAGCTCTTGAATGTGGAAAAATTCCCTCCTCCATGCCGACCATAAAAACATGGTCAAACTCTAAACCTTTTGCCGAATGCAAAGTCATAAGAGTCACAGCATCTGAAACTGTATCGGCTGCCCTATTCGAAGCCTCAACCAATGCAACATTCTCTAAGAACTCTTGAAGGCTTGAAAATTGAGCTGCAACCGTACGAAGCTCTTTTATATTTTCAATTCTGGAAACACTTTCCTCTGTCCCATCATTTAGATATTCGAGATATCCAAAATCCTTTAAGACTGCGTCGAGGAGAGTTAAAGGGGTAGCACCTATGAGGGCAGCCCCTGCGTTAGCAGGGGCTGCCCTCCAGTTTAGTCCAGTAAGTTCCTCTATCAAATCAACGTTATACCCGCCTTCGCGTATTCTTTCCATCGCCTTTTTCCCAATCCCACGAGTCGGAGTATTTATACAGCGATCCCACGAAATCGTATCCCTAGGATTTTGGAAAACTCTTAAATAAGCTAAAACATCACGAATTTCTCTTCTATCGTAAAACTTAACTCCTCCAACAATTCTGTAAGGTATGCCTGAAGTTATAAAAGCTTCCTCAATTGCTCTTGATTGTGCATTAGTTCTATATAAAACAGCACAATCACTAAAAAGAGTTTTTTCTAAATATTCTGGCCCATGAGAACTTGTTGTTACAAGACTCATCGAGATCATATCCGCAACATAGGAAGCCTCTGATTTTTCGTGTTCTGCTTCATATAAAAAAACTTTTTCACCTTGAACATTATCAGTGTAAAGATCTATGGAAATATGTGTTGAGTTATTTTCTATTAACGTTTTCGCCGCCGATAAAATGTTTTTCGTAGATCTATAATTCTTTTCGAGCTTATACACTTTAGATCCAGGATAATCCTTTTCAAACTGAAGCATATTCCTATAATCAGCGCCTCTCCATGAATAGATTGATTGTGAAACATCCCCAACAACAGTTAGGTTCTTGCGCTTCTTTGCAATCATTTTGACTAGACTATATTGTACTCGATTAGTGTCTTGATACTCGTCGACGAGAACATGTAAAAATTTATTTTGATACTTTTCGAGTACATTTGGGTTGTCATGAAAAAGCTTTACTACTGCGAATATAATGTCATCAAAGTCCAAAGCGTGGTTATCTTTTAACCTCTCTTGATACTTTGGATATATCTTACTAACTCGATCAAAAAAATAATTTCCGCCAGATTGCCTTGCATACTCTTTTGGATCAATTAGCTCACTTTTCGCACGAGAAATTGAGGACAAAACAGCTTTTGGCGCCAAATCATTCATTGAATCGCCGATGTCAGCCATCACTTCCTTAATTATCTTTATGGAATCATCTGTATCATAAATAACAAAATCACGAGCAATCTCAAGTGCTTGACCTTCTATCCTTAAAATACGAACGCAGATTGAATGAAATGTGCCAATCCAAGAAGGCGCGATAAAACCAGTATCTTTCAGTAAAGACTCTACCCTTTCCTTCATCTCTTTTGCGGCTTTATTTGTAAAAGTAACAGCCAATATTTGGTCAGAACTTAAACCCTTATCTTTCATTAAATAAGCAATCTTATGGGTTAAGGCTCTTGTTTTACCACTTCCTGGGCCGGCTATTATCATAGCCGGCCCACTATCATGCAAAACAACATCTTTTTGTTCCTGGTTAAGCTCTGATAATAAATCCATTAGTACTTAGGCAAATAGCTCTGAAAGTTTGAAGAATCAATAACAACTCTATCCGTTTTCTTTTCAACAATTTCAAGCGCTGCTTTTCTAGCCATATTTTCTAAAGTTCTTTGCAAGGATCTTATTCCACTATCAAAACCCAGAGGCCTTAGGATTGAAGCCCAAACGTCACTTGAAAACTCAAGCTGAGATTCATCAAGACCTGTCTCTGCTCTAACGCGTGGCAATAAATAATCTCTTGCAATTACTTGCTTTTCATCATCTGTATATGAAGGCATTCTGATAACTTCCAAGCGATCTAAAAGCGCCGCACTAAATGTCCCTATTTTATTTGCGGAAACAATAAACATAACCTTAGACAAATCAATCGGGAAATCAAAATAGTGATCTCTAAATGAGGTATTTTGTTCTGGATCTAAAACTTCAAGCATCGTGGCCATAATGTCAGCTAAAAGTCCACTTTGACCACTCGCTTTATCTAACTCATCTAGTAAAATTACCGGATTTCTAACACCAGTTCGAATAATTGCTTTTATGATTTGTCCTGGCTCAGCACCTTCAACAGCTTTATCCCTTCCTCTAATTTCAAGAACAGATCCGATAGCTCCCATTGAAACTCTATAAAACGGTCTATTTAAAGCTTCAGCAATACTTTTTGCCATTGTTGTTTTACCAATACCTTGAAGACCAACCATACATATAATTGGTGACCTATCAACAGCCTTGAAATCTTTCTTTTCAAAAAGCAACTGTCTAACAGCTAAATATTGAGCAATTCGATCTTTTACAACATCAAGTCCATAATGATTTTTATTTAGCACAGTTCGTACTCGATTTATGTCAAAAACTTCTTCTGCGGTTTTTGTCCAAGGGAAAGAAACAATCCAATTAATATAATTGCTAATAATGTCGTGTTCTCTTGAGTAAACTCCTGACTCAGACATCTTCTCTAACCTACCCAGCATTGCCAAGCAAGTAGTTTTCAATTCGTCCGGAGCATCCACTGAGTTTAATTTTGATTTCAAAACCTCTATTTCGTCTAAATTTTTTAAATTCCCAATGGACGGGACAGATTGATTCATAAGTTGATTCTAGCACAATAAATTCAACCAATTTAACGTGTAGACGATCGGTTTTAATCCTGATAACATCTGGATAATGCCAAAACAAGATAATTCGTTCGATTACGATTTCAACGACGACGACACAACAGATTCATCGGTTCGCGTAAGCGACAATGAAGAAGCCTCTCGTGATGACTATCTAAATAAGCTTGGGAAAGTAATTGAGCAAGTTCAGGATGAATTAGAAGCTGAAGCGGATAGCGACGATACTATTTTTGTTGATCCAGAGAAAATAACAGAAGCGATAGAAACTTTGACAGAATTACTTCACATTAGATCAGAACAACTTGCCGAAAAAGACTTACCTACTCACGTAGACGAAAAAGTCGAAGAATACAGATAAGCTTAAACAATCCTCATAAATAAATTTTCTGAATGTATTTCCCCTGTTATGATTTTTTCTATTTTTGATGATGTTTCCGGCATGATCGGAGCAATCAGACCTACAACCTCTAGGATTTTTTCGATTGCTGTATCTATTACAAGCTTTTGAGCTTCTCCTTCTAACTTCCACGGAGCTTCTGTGCTGAAATAATCATTAGCTGATCGAATAAGCTCTTGAACACTTGTTACTACTTCATTTAACTTAAAGTCCTCGTATGACATATTTATAAGGGCTACCCTTTCTTTTAAGGGGCTACCCTCATTTATAAACTTAGCCACTCTCGAAACCAAATTTCCTAATCCATTGGCTAAATTTGAATTATATTTTTCGTCAAACCATTTCATACTGACATCACTATCGTCAGAATATGGCATACTTGCAGCAAGTAAATATCTTGTACCATCTACTCCATACCTATCAATCAAGTCTTGCGGAGATATCACATTACCCAATGACTTTCCCATCTTGCGACCTTCAACATTATAATATCCATGAACAAAAATTCTTTTTGGCAAAGGTAAATCCAAAGCCAATAAAAGTGCTGGCCAAATTACAGAATGGAACCAATTATTACCCTTTCCTAAAAAATGCACATCTGCAGGCCAAAACTCTTCCTTATTCCAAAACTTTGTCGCAGAGTAATAATTCATCAGCGCCTCTATCCATACATAAGTTGTATGTGATGTATCCCACGGAATCGGAATCCCCCACGCAACATTTTGTCTTGAAGCCGACAAGTCATTCACGCCTTCATTAATTCTAGACAACATTTCGTTCTTCTTATTTTCTGGCTCTACCAAAAGCTCTTTACTGTCGATTAGTTCTTTAACCTTTGGAATATATTTCGACAATCTAAAAAAGTAGTTTTCTTCTTCTTTGTACTCAATCTGGTCTGGCCTGTGTTCTGGACATTTTCCATCCACTAAATCTTTTTCCGATTTAAATTCTTCACATCCCCAACAATAAATACCTTTGTAGACACCTTTGTAGATATCGCCTTTCTCCTGAAGCTTAATCAATAACTCCTTAACAATTTTTTCATGTCCAGGTAATGTCGTTCGCATGAATTGATCGTTACTTATATTTAGCTTTTTCCAGTATTCCTGCCATTTTAATGCTAATTCATCTACGAACTCTTGAGGTTTTTTGGATGCCATTTCTGCTGCCTTTGCAACTTTTTCCCCGTGCTCATCGGTTCCTGTTAAAAAGAAAACCTCCTTGCCTTGCGATCTTTGATATCTTGCAATGATATCTGCAAAAACGGTAGTTCCAGTATGCCCAATATGTGGAACATCATTTGAGTAATAAATAGGAGTTGTAATATAAAAACGCTCTGACATAACAAAAGTATATCATCTGCAAATAAGGCTACCCCTATCTTATGGCTCTAGCCGACGAATTCCAGAAACACCATCAAAGTCCTTATCGTAAGTGTATATATCTTTTAACCCATTTTCATCCATGTATGCAACGTTATATGCATCTTCAAAATCGACCTTCGATTTAGATAAAATACCGAGGGCTTTTATAACAAGGTATTTTTCGTCTATTTTGAGATTTGGAATTAGAATTATTGGAAGCAATAATTCAACGATTTCACTACCTTGGATTTTATACAACTGTGGAGATTTTAAAACATAAAACACTTCTGCTATTACTAAAATTGAGGTTCTTAAATTTAGCTTCCCGTCTTTAGCACCTTCAAAAATTTTTTTACACTGTCTAGACTTTAGCTTGTCATCGCTAGTTAAATATCTTATGAAAATATTTGTATCAACGAATTTCCCTTCTGTGATCATTGAGTCTCCTTGCTACTTTTATAATCTTTTGCTATCTTGACCATCTCTTCTACTGTAAGTAATTTCTCAAGTGGAGGCAAAATACCATATACATCATCTAGAGAATATTTTGAAGAAGTCAAAACAACAGCGCCATCATCCTCAATGCTATACACAACAACATCGCCGGATTTAACTCGCAAAGCATCTCTTACAACAACAGGCAATGTGATTTGCCCTTTCGAACTAATTTTTGAGACATACGAAGTCTTTACTTTTTTCATATGTAAAGAATAACAAAGAATACGGTTCTATTCAAGATATCTTCCGCGCATCTTGTATAGGACGATTAAAGCTAAAATCAAAACTGGAATAAGATACAAAGTTAAATTGGTCCCAAGTACTCCACCGAAAATCCAATATATTGGGACGCCAATAATCAAATGGGAAATAACCATCGCAATTGTATATTTCCAAAAGTCAATTCTAAAAAGCCCTGCCGCATAATGGATTGCCTCTACAATTGTAGCTCCAGCTAAGATTCTTAAAACTATTAAGCCTTCAATTTCCTTCCCTTTTTTGATTTTAATAAGGCCAATTTTTTCCGAAATGGCATTACCAAAAAACTTCTTAACAATCTTTATGCCATATTTTCTTCCAAGGTAATAATCAACGGATCCACCTAGAACTGACCCAGTTAAGTCGCAAATTAAAGCATATTCCCAACCTATAATCGGAATTGCAGCAAGTGTGAAATATCCGCCAGAAATCGGTGGATAAACAATTCCAACAAACTTAATAAAAACCAAGACCGAACAAAACAAAACAAAATTGTCATCGGCATATTCGTTAAGTGAACTAGCATATGGAGATTTGACAAACCACATATAACCAATAAGCATAACAAGGCTTATTAAAAGGAAAAACATTAAATCTTTAGTAATGTGTAACTTAATACTATTTATAACCTTATGGAACATAAGCTAAATGATATCAAAACGACGCTGAAGAAATAGCAGGAGAATAAATATAAAACCAATAACCACAGCCTTCTTAAATTGTCTTCGAAAACGTTGCCTATCGCTTTCATGGCCAAAAGGCCTACTGAATATATAAAACATAACGGATAAAAATAAACAAATAAAAGCCCAAAGCAAAAAAAGAAATAAATACAAAAAATACCCAACTGGCGGAATCATCAAGGCACTATACGAAATTCCACATAATGCCAAAAGCATCAAAATAAAAACTGTAAGCAGAAAATGAGACTTCATAAAAATTATTATAACCTTTTCTTGCTTCTCCTTTTACACTAGAATGCCTACATGGATTCAACTATTCTTTTTATATCTTCAATGTTTGTTAGCGTTGCCCTTTTTGGAACGATTTTCTATTTCATGCAACAACAATTCAAAAAACTTCAAGATGGAAATCAAAATGAAAAGAAAGATGAAATCTTAACTAAATGGCTTGAAAACATGCAAGGAACAATGGATATGCGTCTAAAAAATGTTCAAGATCAACTTCACCAAACAACGTCAACATTAAATGATCGCGTCGATGAATCTTCCAAAAGCATGAACTTTCGACTTGATAAAGCCGCCGAAGTTATAGGAAATGTCCAAAAAGAATTAGGTTCTATGAGTGAAATCGGACGCGGCATGAAAGATCTACAAGACTTTTTAAGATCGCCAAAATTGCGAGGCAATATTGGCGAAGAAATACTCAAAGACCTTTTAGAACAAATGATTCCATCCGAAAATTACATGCTCCAGCACACCTTTTCTACAGGAGATCGCGTTGATGCACTTTTAAAAGTGGAAGAAGGATATATTTCTGTAGACTCAAAATTCCCGATGGAAAACTTTAACCAAATGTCTCAAGCAGAAAAACAAGAAGACCGAGAAACAATTCGAAAAACATTCACAAGAGATGTCAAAAAACACATTAGCGATATTTCTAAAAAATACATATTGCCATCTGAAGGAACCGTTGATTTTGCCTTAATGTATATTCCAAGCGAAGCAATTTACTACGAAGTCGTTGTGAACAATCCAGAACTCGGAAAATATTCATGGAGTCAAAGGGTTTTACCTGTTTCCCCAAACGTTTTTTACTCATATTTAAAAGCAATATTAATCGGACTTGAAGGCAAAAAAGTCGAATCAAGAGCAAAAGAAATACTTGCAGCAATAAGAAGCATAAAAGAAGACTCAATCAAATTCTCTGACTCACTTAGGGTTATGACAAAACACATTTCAAATGCAAAAAACAGCGCTGATGACGTTACAAAGAACTTTGAAAGATTAGATAACAGAATTGGAGGACTCGACAACATAGGACGAATCGGAGACAGAAAAATTGCTGAAGTAGTTAAAGGAAGCGAACAACCAGAACTAATAGAAAACTAAGGTTCTTTTACCTTTATCTCTGAAACCTTTGCGAGTTTTTTATCATATGAATAAATCGCATCAACACCGACTTCTATACCCATCGCAATTTCGTACGCATCTATAAATTCGATGTTTTCCTTTACCCAAATATCAAGGGCTAATCTTAAGGCTTGTTTATTAGTAACTACAGATTCAGATTCGATTACAGCAACTAACATTTCCTCGATGGCATCTGAATCTAATTTATAAAATGAAGATAAAACCCATACACATTCGGCGACAACAACATCCAAAAGGAGTACCCTATCATTATTGGAGCTCAATAATTTCTTAACTTTAGTTGCCTTAGCTAGATCATCTTTTACAAAAAACCGAATAAGTAAATTTGTATCAATTATTGCAAACGCCATTTCTTTTTGTATAAATCAACTACATGCTCACGCGCAATTTTATGGATATCAATTTCATCAATGGGTTTACCACTTTTAACAGAACCCATAACCTCATCCAATGACTTAACTTTTTTCAAAACAACTTCGTTTTTCAAGTTAATTGAAAAGGTCACCTTATCAGAAGGCTTAATGCCAAGGCTATCTCTTACATATGAAGGAAGCGTAACCTGATATTTGGTTGT
Organism: candidate division WWE3 bacterium CG_4_9_14_0_2_um_filter_35_11; assembly: GCA_002789015.1. GTDB lineage: Bacteria > Patescibacteriota > WWE3 > 2-01-FULL-39-13 > 2-01-FULL-39-13. The sequence continues at coordinate 32,980 of PFSJ01000019.1, forward strand.
AAGTTTAGAAGACGCGTTCATGGCATACATGATACATTGAGGTATACCAAAAGACAATGGGTATACTAAAGCCTTCGATCAATCATATAGTCCGCAATGCCAATAAGATAGTTAAACCCTTCGTCTTTCCAATTAGAGGATCTGTTTTTAATTAATGATTTTTTTGCCTTTAAGACTAAGTCATTTGCAACTTTCTTTGAATAATCAAGAGAGCCAGAGTCGATAAGTATGGACTTAACATCAGCTAATTCCTTGGCTTTAACATTCGGATTTCCAAGGTTTTGGGTAAGAATCTCCTTTTGAGCTTTTGATCCTACTTCAAATGCATGATGCATCAAAAGTGTATATTTCCCTTCCCTTAAATCATCATAAACGGATTTTCCTGTATCACCTGAATTTCCAAAAATACCCAAAATATCATCTTGAATTTGGAAAGCTATTCCTGCAGGAATCGCATATTCGGATAACTTTCGGAGCTCCTCGGAGTCTTTTTGTCCTGCCATAATTGCCCCTGTATGAATTGGGTTTTCATATGTATAAACGCCTGTTTTCCATTCAAGCATTTTTAAAACATCTTCTTCAGTTACATTTGGATTGCTTGCGTTAACGACGTCTGTAATTTGCCCATGAGCTGTAATTTCAATCTTTTCATTTAAATTATTTGAAAGTGCAATCAAAATCTCCTTACTGAAATCCAAAGACATCAAAATCTGCATCGCCATATGAAATCCAGCGGCGCCAATCGAGACTGCAATTGAATCTCCAAAATGTGCTGAATCTCCGCTTCTAAAATTCTGTTTTGAGTAATAATCTTTCATTAGAACATGAGCTGTTGGGCCACCTCTTCTTAAATCAGATTTGTCCATAAAATCATCAAGTAATAAAAGATATGCATGAGTAAGTTCCAAAACAATGCCCATTTTTAAAGCTTCAACATCATTTTGGCCACCATACATCTTATAAACATAATATGAAAACGCCCCTCTAGCCCTTTTTGCACCACGAGTGCAAATATCCTCGAATACCTCAATAGCTTTACACGATGCATCTGGGAAATTATTTCTTATTTTGATCTTCTCTTTTAAGAAAAAATCCTTAATTAATGGATTAACCAAATCCTGGTATGCCAAAAGCCTACCTTTTGCGTTTTGTGCCGACTTTTTAGTATCTAACATTAAATATGGGTTAATACTTTTTGCTGTCTCCGCCCATTCTGCGTTCTCTTCCTGAATAGTCTAAAAGGGCTTTTTCAAGTTGAGCTGGGCCAAAGTCTGGCATATAAGTATCAGTAAAATAAAACTCAGCATCCGCGATCTGCCAAATCAAATAACCAGAAGTTCTCATATCTCCGCCAGTTCGAATCATAAGATCAACGCTAGGTTGCCCTTTTGTATATAAATGAGAAGAGATCGTCTCTGTAGTTATTTCAGAAGCGGGAATCCCTTCCTTAATAATATCTTTAACAGCATCGACTATTTCACCACGACCTTCGTATCCAACGGCTATATTTACATCAATTAATTTTTTACCTGGCTCGCCAGAAATTCTAGCTATGGCTTTTTGCCTTATGTCATCTGGAAAACCTGCCCAGCTACCGATATGGTGTAACTTGGCACCTTTTTTGGTGGCTCTGGCAAAAAGCCCGTCATCAGAAAGTTGCAATCTAAAAAGTGCGATAATATCGTCAATAAAGTCTTTACTTCTTTTCCAGTTTTTCGGAGACCATGCCCACAAAGTCATGTACTTAATTCCCATCTTGGCGCTATATTCAATCAATTCCTCAATTCGCTTTAAAGCTTCTTTATGTCCATCTGTATATGAAAGTCCCTTGTCAACTGCCCACCTTCTGTTTCCATCCATGATTATGGCAACGTGTTGAGGAACGTTTGTGGTGTTATTTTGAGCTTCTTGCATTTGAAATAATATTTGCTAAAAACCTATAATACGCTTTAATCTGATCTACTAAATAATTGCTGTCACGAACGATTTCGAATGACATAAAGTTACCATCTTTAGATGAAAAAGAATAGTCTACACGAGACACTTTTGCAAACATTGGGCCCTTTTTTAAGTCTTCAACAAAACTATCCAAAGCTTCCTTCGTTCCATCAGCCACTACCTCGACATTTCCATCAGAAAGATTTTTAACGTAACCTTTTATTCCTTTTAAATCCGCGGACTTTTTGGCATATACTCGATAATTTACACCTTGAACAAATCCAAAAACCTTAGCTTTTAGCATGTAATTATTATAATGATATACTCCACTTAATGGAACTATCATCTATAGCAAATACAAACGGATACATAAAAATCGCAGCCTTTGACCACCGTAGCTCACTTGTAAAATTGATCACTGAAGAAAAGATGTCTGAATTTAAAGTATTGTGTGCACAGTTGTTTTCGCCATATTCAACAGCAATATTGGTAGATCCCGAATATGGGAAAGAAGCAATCACCATAGCTAAAAATAACAACATTGGAGTTTTACTTAGTCGAGAACAAAGTGTATCCGGAGACGATACTGAAGAACGAAGAATATTTTTATCAGAAAAATACACAGCTAGCCGACTAAAATCCCTTGGCGCAACGGCTATCAAATTATTTTTTTATTACAATCGCGATGCATCGAACTCTCTAGAAAAAATAAACATAATAAAAGCTCTACATGAAGAAACAAAAAACGCCGATCTTCCATTATTAATCGAACCAGTCACCTATGCAGTTGATGGATATGCATACCATCGAGGTGATGCAACACTTAGAGCCGTTAAAGATTTCTGTGGTCACTGCGATATCTTAAAGCTAGAATACCCCATCGACCCAGAAATCGAAGGCGTAAGAAGTGCAATTCCATATTTGAATCAAATTTCAGAAGAGATAGATATCCCCTGGGTTTTATTAAGCCGTGGAATGAAATTTGAGAATTATAAAAAAGCTCTGATACTTGCAAAAGAAGCTGGTTGCAGTGGCTTTGCAGTAGGAAGAGCCGTTTGGCAAGAATTTGCTAACTTTGATTCATGGGAAGACAAAGTGAAATTCATGGAGACTATTGCGGTAAATAGAATGAAAGAAATCTCCGAAATATGGAACTAAAAGCTATAAACTCAGCCGATCTACAAAATAAAACGATTTTATATCGTTCGCCCTATGATATAGATATTGAATTCATAAACGGGAGTTATGTTGTAAAAGACACTTCAAGAATAGAAGCTACGATTCCAACTTTAAAATATTTATTAGAGAAAAATTGCAAAATCGTTATATTAACGTGGGTTGGAAGACCAAACGGCATTGATAAAAGTTTGAGTACAAAACCACATGCCAAAGCACTTTCTGATCTTCTTGGAGTTGCTATCGAACACGTCTCCGACTGCATTGGCGAAAAAGTTGAGTCGAAAATTAGCCAAATGAATCCAAAAGATATCCTGATGCTTGAAAACACTAGGTTTTACAAAGAAGATTCAGAAAACTCAAAAGAATTTGCAAAACAATTAACAAAAGGATCTGACCTAATTGTTTTTGATGCATTTCCCCAATCACACAGAGAAAGTGCTTCTGTAACAGGAATTATGGATTTTTTACCAACATACGCAGGATTCTATCTTGAAAGTGAAGTAAACGGCCTTGAAAAGCTTTTGGATAACGTACAACGTCCTTATACAATAGTCTTTGGTGGGGCAAAAATTTCAGAGAAAGTTGATGAGATCGAAAGCTTGGCAAAAATTTCTGACATGATATTAATAGGAGGAAACGTGAATTCAGCAAGGCAAGAACTCGAAGGTTTAAAACACTTGATAGATTCAACCAAGATAATAATCCCAAGCAAAAGCGAAATGATAGATGGATTGGATATAAACAAGGAAATAGCTCAAAGATACGTTGATATCATTGAAAGATCAAAAACTGTCTTTTGGGCAGGACCTCTTGGAAAATATGAAGAAGAAAAATACTCAAACGGAACAAAAATGATTGTACAAGAAATCTGTAAGATAAAAGCAAATGGAGGATTTTCTGTAGTAGCGGGCGGCGACACAGTCGCCGCCCTAGATAAATTTGGCAGTAAATCCTCCGTTTCATACATCAGCCTTGCTGGCGGAGCAACTTTAGAATTTTTAGCCGGTAAAAAACTTCCGGCAATTGAAAAACTATGTATGCATCAATAGACATCGGTGGAACAAAAACAAAAATAGGACTTTCAAAAGACTTGAATCAATTTTTTGATATACAAAAGTTCCCTACACCAAAAACTTTCAATGAACTTCATTCAAAAATCAAAAGTGTCCTTGAATCAAATAGTTCCTATGAAGGGATATCAATTGGAGCTGCTGGTTTTGTAAATCGAGCTGAAAAACGAATCCACTATGCACCTCACGCAGGATTTCTTAATAACCGACTCGCCGAAGAAATTGTTTCGGACTCAAGATACAAATCTATATATCTTGAAAACGATGCGACTTTAGCAGCCCTTGCAGAAGCAACCCACGGAGCCGGCAAAAACTTCACAAGAGTTGCATATATAACAATCAGTACTGGTGTTGGCGGATCAATTATAGTAAACAAAAAAATCTCCGATACTATATTTAATTTTGAGCCAGGTCATCATATTTTGAATTACACAACGAAGGAAACATTTGAAAGCCTATGTTCTGGAACTGCTTTCAGGAAAAAATATGGCGTCTCGCCTGAAGAACATAATGATGAAGGAATCTGGTCAGAATTCGGTAAAAATCTTGGATTCGGACTTCACAATATTATACTTCTTTGGCGACCCGATATAATAGTTATAGGCGGAAGTTTATCAAAAAAATCTCAACTTTTTCTGCAAAAAACAAAAGACACATTAACTTCACTCGAACCTTTTAAAAGCTACCCAAGTATAGAAATCTCACAACTTGGCGAAGAAAATGGAATCATCGGCGGACTTGAATTAATATCCGATATTAAAGGAGATTTTTGATCACTCACTACACGAACAAATCAGTAATTTTTGCTGACAGTTTTGGACCAGAAGGCTACTTCGTTGAAGATGAGTATAGGATCTTTGTTTCCCTATCTTCCTCACCTTTCCCAAAGTTTAACCAAGCTGGCTCGGAAAAGATTTCTACTTGGCTATATCGGGCTCCCTTATTCATCAAGCCGATAGATCCTGAAAGAGCCTTTGTAGAGATAAAGTCAACGTACAAGATAATAATCGAAGGCAAATCTTAGTTAAATAAGGCTTTTCCTGTTTCCCAAAAATAAGAGTTATTATTAACATTCTTTTCCCAAAGCCACCATTCAACTCCCCAAAAGTATAAATCACTAAAGCCTGCCTTTTGTGCATAATTTATCGTCTCTAGAAAATCTGTCCGAGACATTGTTTTATCTTTTTCGGTTTGCGAAAGTTTTGAGTTTATTGCCGGACCCCACGGCTCTGACTGAAGCTCTGTAACAATAATATTTTGATATGGGACGTTAACTAGATCTGCTTTAATCTTATATGTCCAATGCGCAAGTGGATATTGGAAATATATAAATCGACCAAAAAATATTTTCCAAAAATCGTACCAAATTTTTCTATACATCGAAATTCCTAAGTAGTCGGCTATTTTATAACTTGGATACCAGAATCCGCCTTCTCCGCTGTCCTGAATTAATATCGGCCTTGAATCCAAGCTTTTTACAATCTCAACTTCGTTTTTGACAATTTCAGGCGAAGATTTTTGACATTCACCAAACGGGAAAAATGGTTCATTTTCAACTTGCCATACTTTGATCACATCATATGATTTAAGCTCCTGGACTGATTTTTTCACAAATTCGTAAAGCTCCGTTTCTTTTAATTTTTCATCATCAGAGTTTCTCCACCAATCTGGCTCATGGCATTCAGGATATCTTGGCTCTTTTCGCCCAATTGCTAAAATTACGTTTATATTTCTTTTTTCAGCTTCGTCAAGTTGCCATTTAATGTTACTGAAATCAAAAGTGTCATTTGTTTTTTCAATGTCATTCCAATATGCAACAAGTCTAATATTTTTAACGTTTAATCCGTCTAATATTTCGATATATGAAGTTTTCCAATCCAAACCAAGATCTGTCGCGTATTTGTCACTGAAATTAACTCCATAGTTTATGTTCGATTGAACTTTCGGTTTTAGTATAAAAAATAAAACTAAAGGGAGTGCAACTAAAATAAAAATGAACAAAAACAGAAGTCTCGCAATTCGATTAAAAAACAACCTTCTAAATAAAAAGGTAGTTACTGATATATCTTTTTTGAAGTCTTTTCTGGGCATTAAACTTATTCTACTACAGTTTTAATTCGCCAGTTTTACATATTTCCGAATAATATTTGAATGATGGCCGTTTACTTCTTTTTAAAGTTTTCCTATCAACTCTTACCAAACCAAAACACGGCCAAAAGCCATGATGCCATTCATAATTATCTAAAAGTGACCAATGAAAATATCCTTTCAAATTGACACCTTTGTCTATCGCTTTTACACAAGATTCCAACATATCTCGAATAAAAGACTCTCTTTTTTCATCCTTATCGTCGGCAAGACCATTTTCGGTCACGAAAATATCAACACCATATTTTTTGAGTGATAAAAGCACATTCTCAAGCCCTTTTGGATATATCCACCAACCCAAATCATTTGTAACATCATCTGGATTTTTTGTTTTTAGATTCTTGATTCTATTAGTAAAGTAATAATTTAAGCCAATTACGTCGAATTTATTTTTTACGAGGAGGAAGAAAAATCCACTGCCGATGAAATTTAAAAATTTTGCCACTACATGATCTAATGGATTTTTTGATGATTTTGAAACCTCATGCCAGACAATGTTTTTGACAATTCCTATTATAGGGGCTACCCTTTTTTTAGAAGGGCTACCCTTTATGTCATCATATGCCCTATTATTTGCTCTAGCTAAATTGATTTGCACCCACAATGATAAAACAGCACTTACTTTATTTGGCGGCCAAATTCCGTGGAAATATGACATATACACATAAACTTGAGGCTCATTTATTGTCAAAAAGACATCGATTAGATCATAAAATTCTTCTGCGCATTTTTTTGCATATTTCGCAAAATAACTTGGTGCATTAACATTCGTCCACCCACCGATTTTCGAAAACCAAATTGGATTTGTGAAATGATGTAGAGTAACAAAAGTTTTCAAACCTCGAACTTTTGCAGCTTTTAGAACCTTTTTGTAGTGCAATATTTCTTTCTCATCAAAATTGCCTTGAGTTGGCTCTATTCTTGCCCATTCAATAGAAATTCGAACTGCATTGTTATTTAAATCAACACATAAATCAAAATCTTCCTCATATCGATTATAGGAATCACATGCAATGCCAGATGCTTCCAATGGGAATTCTCTTTCAGAAACTACACCCGAACTTTGCGAAAAATATTTTTTAGATTGCTCCCATTCCCACCAATCAGAATTTGTATTATTACCTTCTATTTGATGTGCTGAAGTTGCTGTTCCCCAAATAAAATCTTTTGGAAAAGTATAATTCACATTCGCAGTATATCACGACAGATCGAGACACTTTATGAGGGCTACCCTTGTTTTTTAGGGGCTACCCTTATTGTAAAGATCGTCCCATGGTTTTCCCCGACATTACTTTTCACGGTAATCTTTCCACCAAAATCTTTTTCAATAATTGATTTACAAATATAAAGGCCAAGGCCGCAATTATTATTTAATTCCCCTTTTGTCGAAAATCCATTTTTAAAAACATCTTTCAAAATTCCTTGTGGAATACCTGGCCCATTATCCTTAATTTCAATTACAACCGACTCTTTAGACCTACCGGAATCAACCATTTTTACAGCTACAATTATCCAAACATCCTTTCCACCAGCCTCGATTGAGTTCTTGAAAAGATTGCAAATCACTCTTTTGAACTTTAACTTATTTCCATGCAAAAAATGCTCATTACCGAAGCGGTAGATAAAGTTGTTTTTCTTAAAGTTCCCACACACAGACGATATCGCATCATTAACACCAAACTCCTCATTCTTATTTTTACCAACGGGAGCGACACTAACTAATTCCTTTATATAACCCAACGATTCATGGATATCACTCAAATTTTCGAGTACATTCTGACTATCAAAATTTAAATTTCGATTTTTCAGATCTAGCAAACATTCGCACGAAATAATAGCTGAAGTTAACGGACTTTTAATGTCGTGAAGAATCTCGTCACTTTTGCTTGAGGACTTTCTCATAAATCTCCTCTAAATCATATGCTTTCGAATCCCAGCTATAATATTTTTCAATTATCTTTTTTGTTTCTGCATATCTATCAGGCTGAGCGTCAATTTTTAAAATTGCATCAGCCAATTCCTTAGCATCGATTTTCTCTAGGTATAACAAATTGGGGACATCAACAGTCAACTCAAATCCCGAAGCAACGACTTTGTTTCCACACGTCAATGCCTCGATTACAACTTTTGGCAATCCTTCGTGACTAGATGGCAATACAAAAAATTCGGCGCTTCTATAATATTTATGAGCAATAAAGTTGCTAACTTTCCCAAGATATTTGATACGAGATTCCAGATTATATTTTTTTATCAATGGATTTACAATTTCGTCTCTAAAGTCTTCGTCCCAAATACCAACCAAAGATAATTTGAATTGAGTTGGCAAATAATGCAAGGATTCGACCAAAACATCAATATTTTTCCTCTTGCTAAGCCTCCCTATATTGAAAATAATCTTGTCATCACTTGAAAATCCTAAATCAACTTTCTCTCCTTCTTTTGCAAACCTATCCAAACTAACTGAATTTTCAACGACAACGATTGGAACCCTTGGGTTATAAAATCTTTTCATTTCATCAACTAAACCAGTGCTAACAGCGATTAAAACTTTGGCGACCTTAGTGGACAGCAAGTCATTAAATTTCCAAATTGGATATTCAAAGTATTTTGTCCAAAAATCCAAAGTTTGCCCCTGCTCTAGTGACGTTTCCTCACGACCCTTAATCGATCCATGATTAGTATGAACAACAGGAGTCTTATCAATAAATCCAAACAGATATTTGTATAACAAAAACCACACGCCCATTTGCTGGTGGTTGTGCACTATATCTATTTTTTTGAAAATCTTAAGGTAAGAATAATACGGCAAGACGAAAAGCGATGTTGACAAAAATGGTCCAAATCGCCAAATAGCTCTCGGAAGATTATAAACCGTAATATTATTAGCTAATTTGTAGCTCAGTTTCCCTTGCTTCAGATTCTTTCCATTTAGATTACCGGTGAGGACGTATATTTGATTCCCCTGTATCTTTCCCTGAGCTATTGTTAAGTCGTATGGTCCGGGTGATAAACCTTCAGTTTGGACATTCTCGTCGGCAAAATCATAAATTATTCGGAGGATATTCATAGTAATAACGCTCCTCCAATTAAACTAACCGTCAACCTCACTACATGCATCATTAATGAAACCGTTATTGAGACTTCCGAAGTAACCCCAACTCCGTTAAACAAAAATGCATATACGGTTTCTTGAGTTCCAAAGCCGTTAAATGAAGGAATCAAAAGAGAAAGCGATGCAATTGGCATGTACGCAAAAACGCCCCAAAGTGGCAATGTAATTCCCATGCCCATGAATAATACATACGATGTGGCAAAGGATATCATTTGAACCAAAAATGAATATAAAATGACCATCGAACCATTTTTCTTGTCCTTTACGAAAAGGTCGCTCGCCCGTTTGAATTTATTCAAGAATTTAATTTTTTTGGAAAATAAATTTAAAACAGGAAAATATAGTGCTAATCCAATTACTAAAATAGCCGTTGCGGCTAAAACCCCAACAACTCCATACATAGATGAAATTCCAAATAGCCCAATTATAAGGAGTACAATAAGTCCACTAAATCTATCCATAAATACGCTAAAAAGCGCAGTTGCTTGGTCTTTGATTATATTCCCCAAACTTACGGACTTATAAACATCACCACCCATTTGTGTAGGCAAAAAGTTGTTATAAAAATAACCTTTTATATAGAGCTTAAATAAATCAATAACTTTAACGTGAACTTTGGAGGTAGACAGAATTGCTTGCCATCTTAAACTTGAAACTAATGTCCCCGATAAAAGCAAGATCAAAGCGAAAATTATAAATATAGGATTGTATGATAAAACTCCAAGTCTAATCTTTTCAAAATCTTGAGTATAAAGTAGATACGAAATCAAACTTACGCTTATACCGACACGAATAAGTGTTTTAAAAACTTTTCCCATTTTAAGATTCAGATTTTCTTGAAATCTGTCTGACCATGTACGGCTTTCTACCCGATGATTCAAAATAGATTCTCATCAATAGCTCACCTAGCATCCCAAACATGGCCATAATTACGCCAAGAACAACCATTAATATCCCCGTTGTGAATAAAGGCCTGTCAGAAAGCGCGGAACCAAATACTAATTTACCCAAAATCAAAATAAATGAAATAAACCCGCCCGAAACAGCCATAATTGCACCCGTAAACCCAAATAACCTGCCTGGCATCATGGTGTGTGGTTTTTTCGCAAAATAAAGCATGAATAATAAAGTTGTTAAATCAAGTAAAACTTTAACAGTTCTTTTGTGACCTTTATATGCTGAAACTCCAAATTCTCTATCTTGAAATTTTGTACTAAATTCAACGATTCTTGCTCCATAAACACTAACATAATCTGGAATAAATCTGTGCATGTCACCATAAAACTTTAAATTTTGCGCAAGTGGAGCGATCATGCCCTTCATTCCGCTTCCTCTATCTTGAATATCCATTCCTGAAATTTTCTTTATTATTCTATTTGCATAACCGCTTTTAACTGCACGATCCCCACCCCATCTACCAACACGATTTGTGTTAACAAAATCATAACCAGAATCTAAATAATCAATAATTCTATTTATATTTTCAAGTGGAGTTTCAAGATCAGCAGAACAAATCAAAACATAATCTCCAGTTGCTATATCAAAACCAGCTTGGTAAGCCTGTGATTGACCAAAATTACCTAATTGTTGAATACCAATAACCTGTGAGTGTTTTTTTGAATAACTTTCAATAATATTCCATGTATCATCTTTGCTTCCATCATCAACAGGAATAATTTCAAACTTATAATCAGACTTCTTTTCCTGATCTAACAAACCATCAATCGTTTTACCAATATTTCCGGACTCGTTATAACAAGGAATAACAATTGAAACAATTCCATTTTCAGACCTTCTCTTAATAAGACGTGCAATATCCTTAACATTGGATGTGACTATTTCGGCAGGAGCTTCGTTATTGGACTTTTCTTTTGTATCCATATTTAAATTTGTAAAAACTAATCTATGCTACTAATCTTTCCCTTGTCGTGTATATTAACTTATTCTGTCCTTCGAAGTATGTTCTTATTATTATTTCACCAAGAATTCCAAAGACTAAAAACATTGCGCCCAAAATTAAAAGTAAAATTGAAAGCATTAATAAAGGACGCGTTCCAATGTCTTGACCAAATGCAATCTTTTGATACGTGAGAAATGCTCCGCCTGCTAATCCAAGAAAAGCAGAAATACTGCCAAGTCCACCAAATAATCTAATTGGAGCCATGTGAAATGGAGGTGTTGTCGCCGAAACAAAAAACTTTAAGAATATAATGTCGAATATAAACTTAAATAAGCTGGTTTTTGGAGCGATGTATGACAAATCCTTAGGTTTAGTATGTTTTATTTTAATTTCTTCAAATTTAGCACCGTATAAAGTTGCCAAAACGGGAAGATACATATAAGCGTCTCCAAAAAGTTTTATGTTATCGATGACTTCTCTTTCAAAAGCACGAACAGGAGAAGTTACGTCTGCAAAACTATTTTTTGAAACAAATTTCAAAACACTATGTGCAAGTGAAGATCTAATTCTTGAGAAAAGCCTTCCATCATATCTTTGAGATCTAACACCAATTACCATATCATTATCTTTTTTAATAAGTGCATCATATAAATCTGAAAGGTCTGCTGGATCATTTTCCAAGGACGCTCCTATAGTTAAAACCGACATTCCTTTCGAAATATCAAAACCAGCTTGAAGTGCAGCTGACTGACCATAATTCCTTCTAAAATCGATAGCTTTAATGTGAGGGTCTTTTTTTTGAAAAGCCGAGATAATCTTCCAGGAATTATCTACAGATCCATCATTAACAAAAATCAATTCATATGACTTGCCTATATTCTCGAAAACGTCTGTCAACCCTTTATACAACTCTTCGATGGTCGACTCGTTATTATAAATTGGTACTACTGTTGAAATATCCATAATGGTTTCCTTCCGCAGGAAGCTCTGCCTAAATAATACTACACATCTGACATGGTTTGATACCACTCTGGCATCAACTTAAAAACTTCGACTTGACGTCTCACTGTCTCGTTTAGTTTCATTTTCGGTTTATATCCAAGCCTTTTTTTAGCTTTTGAAATATCAGCACTAGAAACTACGTCAGCGACATCCTTGTCACCAATTTCCAGCATAACGTCAGTTCCATAATGTTTTCCAATTGCATCAAGCCATTGTTGAATCGATTGAGGATCTGATGTTCCGATATTATAAACTTCAAAATTAAAATCAGAATCTAAAGCAAGAATAATTCCATCAACTTCATCATCTATATAAGTACTGTCCTTTGCCGTATTAAGGCCGTTTTTACCGTATATATTCATCGTCTTTTTATTGTGGACAAAATTCAATGCCCTTTGCATAAACATTCCTTTTGGGCGTTGGAGTGGCCCATAGATTGGCCCAAAGATTCTAATTACAACACAATTTAAACCAAATATTGCATTCGCTGAGTGGCATAAAACTTCACCCGCGACTTTTGTGGCACCATAAATCGAGACCGCCTTTGTAACATCGTCTGTTTCTTCAACCTTTTTATCATTTCTATCACCATATACAGAAGAAGAAGATCCAAATAAAAACTTTTTAACACCATGTTCTTTAGAGAGGTTTAAAAGATTTACAGTTCCGTCAACATTTACTGTTGTGTAAAGTCTTGGATTTTTAGTTGAAACAGGAACCCCTGCCCAAGCAGCAAGATGAACTACTGCATCAAACTCTTCTTTAATAAAAAGATCCTGCAATGCATCAAAATTAGTAATATCAATCTCGTAGAATGAAAAATGGCCGGGTTTATCAGATTTTTTTCCACTAAAATAACCTTCTATTTTTTTGTAAACTGGGGAAACTGTTTTATACGGGAAAAACTGTGTTTTCCTGCCGGAGGCTAAATTAACAAGATCAACATTAAATTCTTTACAGTTACGAGGATAATAAGAACTGAAATTATCTATTCCACAAACATCATCTCCACGCCATAAAAGCGCACGTGAAACATAACTTCCTATAAAACCTGCCGCACCTGTTACTAAAACCTTCATATGGAACTGATTTTAACATACCAACTATAATAATATTTCTATCAAGTAAGAGATTTTATCCAGTTAATAGTAGTTTTCAAACCTTCATCAAAACCAACCAGCGGTTTATACCCCAAGATACGACTTGCTTTTGAAATATCTGCTAAAGAAGATTTAACATCGGCAGGTCTTCCTTCAGAATACGTTGATGAAATTTTTTTACCTGTGACGTTGCAAATTTTATAAACAAGATCATTTAACGAAATAGATTTACCACAAGCAATATTAAAGACTTCTCCGAAAGAAGCTTTATTACTTGTGTCACAGGCTATCAAATTAGCAGAAACAACATTATCTACAAAAGTAAAATCGCGCGAATTGCTCCCGTCGCCATAAATTGTTGGGCTTTTATCATGCAAAAACATATTTACAAACTTAGGTATAACTGCTGAGTATTCGGATCTAAATGATTGATTTGGACCAAAAACATTGAAATACCTAAAAGTTATAGTCTCTAAACCATATAATCTAAAGAAAACTTTGCAGTACTCCTCTCCTGCAAGTTTCTGAATAGCATATGGTGATTTTGGATTTGTTGGCATTGATTCAACCTTATATTTTGAATCCAAATCGCCATAAACAGAGGATGACCCCGCATACACAAACCTTTTCACTCCATTATCCCTTGCAGAAATAAGCATATTAAGTGTACCTAATACATTAATTTCATTCGTTTGGATTGGGTCTTCAACCGATCTTAACACTGATGGCAATGCCGCATGGTGTAATACATAGTCAATGCCTTTCGTTACTGATAATGCCAAGTCAATATTAGAAATATCACCATTAATAAATTCGACGTCATCAATACAATCAGTTAAATTTGATAAACTTCCTGTGGATAAATTATCAACTATACGAACGCTATCATTTCTAGCTAAAATCTTTTTAACTATATTCGAACCAATAAAACCGGCACCACCTGTTACTAGAACTTTCATATGACAAGGATTTTAGCACAATAAAAAGGATTCAAAATGAGAAACCTGATATATTGATATGGATAATATGAATCAAATTACATCTATAATACCAGTAAGAGATGAAACTACTCAAATTCCACAGGTTTCATATATAGCCGACCCAGTACAAAACGGAGCTACTGGAAGGTATTGGGCACCGTCAAAACCAACAAATCCAAATCCTGGACAACATACAATATACGTAAGCGAGGAGTCCTATAAAGACCAAGAACCTCCTTGGATTTGCGAGTTAGATGATGACTACATCTCCGATAGATTCCTACCTTTCACAAACGATTTAATATTTGCTTACCGAAGAATATCAAACAAAGCAAATAAAGAACGAATTATCAACTCTGAAATTCAGGATATATTAAATGAAAGTGTTAGAGAACATGAAAAATCCCATTTAAGACAAGAGATCATATATAGCCTTGCAGACATCGACACCAAAATTGATTTGAGAAAGTCAAATTTAGACTTAGCTATAGAATTAGAACTTAAATTAGATGCATTAAAGGAAATAATCGCATTTCTCGATCAAATTGACTACTTACAAAAGGCTAGTCAAATGTCCGAGCAAGATATTTTGGCTAATATCTTTGGCGCAAATTTAATATCTGGATTAAGATTTCAAACTCCCAACAAATCAGCTTTAGAAATCTTGCTTAATAGTATTTCTACAAAAGATTATGGTCTACCAAACCTAGGGTCGAAATATATTTTAGCAATTCTAGCTACCATCTTGGAAGACACGGATATTTTAGAAAAACTAGAAAGACAAGAAACTACCCCAAAAAAAGTTACTGAAAATTTTGCAAATGCTATTACTACTATGCATCTTGGAAACGAAGCGCATAACTATCGACAAGGGCTATTAAGAAAAGCCCATGAAAAAATGGCCGAAACAACTTTAAAGATTGTTAACGCAGGAAAAAAAGAAGGTTAAACAATGTCCCAAAGCGCCATGTATTCATCACGGCCTACACCAAGCCTTTCTAAATAGGCTTTAGCACTAATGGTTTTACGTAACAATTTCCATTCATGTGTAATTCCAGTTCCAGTTTTCATATCTTCAACGCCAATTGGGTTACTTACTACATGTGCGAATCTAGTTTCAAGTCCAAGTTTTGCACGTTCACGAGCAATATGAACCGCATAGATAGTTTCTTCTCCACCACCCAAGGGACCTTCAACTGTCTTACCATCAACCTCAACAGACGACGTTCCAACGACGCCGTTTTCTGACATATTAAGTAAATCATCAGGTAATGCTCTTAGAATACTTACTGCTTCGGGAGAATATAAAAACGCATAGTTATAACCCATAAGTCCTGGAGCAGAGCCATTATTTCCCTGTGGGCCGACATACCAACTAACGGCTTGATATTTACCAGTGCGTATCATTTCTAAACCAGAATCTACTTGTTTGGCTGTTAATCCCGCGCCAGGACTTACTGACAACAGTGGCAACTTATCAGCACCTTCTACACGAAACGCATCTCTTAAAACACCAAATCCCCATGATTTAGGATCAACCTCTAAAACAGGTTTTGAATCAGAATGTAAGTATTGAGTGTCTAACAAACTAGGCGTCCCTTTTTCACCTGTTTGAGTTGCAAGAATAACCCCATTTGGCAAATTATGTTGCACAAAATCGGTTATCCACTCTTCTGGGCTTTGGCCGAATGACCTTAAAACAACATTAAATCAACATCGAAAAAATCATTTTCTGTTAGCTTTGGGCCCACGTATTCGACCTCTTCCTCAATTTCGCAGATCGCAAGATATAACATAACTTATAAATTCATCAGAACTAGCGGTAATTAAGTGACCACTAAAATCCACCATTCCGCCGAACACACCGTATGAACCCTTCCCGTATGTGACCGAAGATGACCTAATATCAAGATATAAACATTTGTCAGCTAAGTCACAGAAAATTATATTGGTGCCGATTATTTGTGTCCCCATTATCTTCTTTTGCAAATCTCTGCTCCAAATATTTCTTTTAAAATCTGTTTCACAAATATCTAGTTCAACACTGTCTCCTTTGACCAAAAATCTTTTACATGAAATGCCTTTACCATTAAAATTTTTTGGGTTTTCAGACTTCTTAAGGTCAAAATATTCATTGGCTTCGTTTTCCTCTTCCCTCGAAAGAACCGGACTATCAACCCATTTATATGTAACTTTTTTACTTTTTAAAGAAAAATATTCGTTCATATTTATTTCTGAATAACTATCTTATCCATTCGCTAGGATGAAATCGCTGTGATATCTACCAAATAAGAAACCGTTTGCTTAAATATCGGGGATGTCTTTTTTTCAAGTCGGTCTGTAATAGTTTTCGAATCGAACATAATACGAAGAGTTTACAACATCAACAGAATTTAGTGAAATTAGAAATGATAAATTTGAAGATATTAAAAGGCAAAAAAAAAGCGGTCGCGAAAGCGACCGCCGATTCTTAAGACGATTAGGTCTTTACCTAAAGCTTAGTACCTGTTGTTGGTAGCTGGGGCTTTTGGTCTTGCTTCGTTTACGACTAATGATCTTCCGTCGTGCTCTTTTCCATTAAACATTTCAATGGCTTTTTTGGCTTCGTCGTCAGTACTCATTTCAACAAATCCAAATCCTTTTGATCGGTTGGTTTGTCTGTCGAATATAACATCAGCGTTTACGACTGTACCAGCTGCAGCGAAAAGCTGAGCTAATACGTCTCCGGTTACTGAATAGGCTAAATTGCCTACGTACAATCTATTCAATTAAATTCACCCCCTGAAAGTTCTATATCTAAAGAATTCACTTCGAAGTTCCATACGAGGCTCTTAAAGGAATCTCAACTAAACTGCGCTGATTATATCTCACCTAGA
>PFSJ01000026.1 GCA_002789015.1 candidate division WWE3 bacterium CG_4_9_14_0_2_um_filter_35_11
AATTTATTTGGGGTCAGCCCAATTAATAAAAACTTACTTGAATCTTATTCAGTTGATTTATCAAAAATAGATGGAGCAATTTCGGTTGATATATCGGGTTTAAAGCCATTTGATAAATCATATATTCCAGGTACTAATTTTTTCAACCCAAATGCGGAAAATTGTGATAATTATAATGAAATCTCTTATGGCCGGGATTTGGTGCAATTAGGCGATAATTTAAGTTATTTATATTCTGCGAAAGACGCTATTAGTTGCGATGTTGTTGAGACAAAGGGTGTGGATCCCAGGGGCGCCTATTTGTTTGCTGTTGACTCAAAAAATGTTGAAGGAAAGCGTATAGAAGTTTGCCTTGGAGCGCAGAATAATGACAGATGCGTTATTAGGGAAAGGTTAAATGTTGATACAATGTCATATTTGCTTCCTCCGTATCCTCTTGTCGATGCATACAATTTAAGTATTTTAAATAGTTCGGCTGGAAATCATGCAACAGAGAATTATTTGAATTCGGTTACTTTCAAATATATTCCGTATACGTGGTTAAAAAGTATTTTTGTAACAAAATCTGAACAAGAATTATTAGATACAAATGGAATTACTATATCAAAGGCAAATAAAAAGGCGATTTATAAATATGAAGTTAGTGTTGAAAAAGTTGAATCTGATTCTACTGAATATTTAGACGACGGTCTTATTATTTTGAACCAATCTTTTGAGAACGGTTGGGGGCTTTATACAAAAGATTCATGTTTATTTGGAATAATAACTTCGTTCATGTGTAAAAAAGCTAATGTAAAACACGTTTTAGCCAACAACTGGGCAAATGCCTGGGTTGTTCCTTCTGCGTCAGCAACTTATGTAATTATATTCTGGCCACAATACTTACAATTTTTGGGCTACTTGGTTTTAGCAATGTATATCATCGGATTAGTGTGGATGGTATATAAAAAAGATACAAAAATTGGTAGGCGGAGCACAGCGTAGCCGTTACAATTTGCGGGGTATATAGTACTTTTACTTACGATTTTGATATTAGCAATAAAAAATCTTAGTAAAGAAAACAACGCATCATCATTGTGATGCCTTTAGCATTTTAAAAGCCTTTTGTAATTTGATATCAAATGTCGCTATCTCGATCTCTTTGTCAAAACGTATCGCATACGCAATGTTGTAACAGTCTTCCAATTCTAAATTATTTTCACCATATAAATCGAGTGCGGACTGCAAAAGTTTTCTTTCTTTAAATTCCACAAAGTCCATCTCTAGTATTTTAGATAATATTTCCATCGCCTTAGCATTTTCTACTTCGTAACTGCTCACAAGAACCCAGTAAATTTCAAAAAAGACAATTGTTGATGAGAAAAGCTTAACTTTCTCAATTTTCCCGTCATCCAAAAGTGATTTTGCTTTTAGCGATTGCTCCTCGTTGTCTTTTACCAGGAAGCGCAAAAAATAATTTGTATCAACAAATGTTTTCATTGTGAATTAGGAGTCGAAAAACGTTTTAACTTGGATGCTTTTATTACCTCGTCGATATCTTTACCTTTTAAATGTTTTGGCGTTGATACACTACCGTAAAGGTCATCCATTACTGATTTTGTTGGCTTTAGAATAATTAAATTATCTTTTAATGAAACAATTAATTTATCTCCCATTTCGGCATTGATTTCGTTGACTATATATTTGGGGATCGTTATTTGGTTTTTACTTGTAATTGTTACTGTCTGCATTGTAGGAAAAATGTATCACGTAGGGGGCTGGTCTGCAAGTAAGGGGTATAGCGTCCCGCCGTGCCATTATAGACTTACTCCAGTTCCCTCGTTTGCGTATTTGTGCACAATAGAGCTTTACTTTTGTTCATAACGTATGGTGCCACATAATTATTCCAAGCTTCGTTCGCTTAGTTTTTGTTTTACTTCATTATCCGAGACTTCTTTTCTTTCCATATAATCTATTTTTTCAGAATAGTCTATATCCTTATAGTATGAAAGTTGTTCTCTAAATAGACGTTCATTAAATTCTGAACCAAATATTTCCATTGATTTCTCAACTATTTCTCCAAATGTGTGAATTTCAAGTATAAAGAAGATGTCTATGTAGTCTTTCCATTTTGATCTTCTACCAAGTGCAAATGCTTTCATTGCGGCTAATGTTAGAAGGTTTGGAATTTTTATTATATCTTCAAACTTATCTGCGTAATTTATGTTGTATGGATAAGTGTAGAAAGTTAATTTCACATTGTTTGAAACTACCGTGAGTTCATCTGGTTCATCTACTATTGTGGTTTGAATATTATTGATACTTTTAATCCTGTTTCGTACTGAATCGTTAGAAAAATTTGACGTGGTAAATAAATCAAAATCTATTGATCTTCTATGTCCTAAATGTAAAGCGATCGCAGTTCCTCCGACAAGGCCGAAATCTTTTGAAAAAGATTTAATTAAAGGTAATAGCTCAACTTGATTAGTAGAAAATATTTCCTTATGCATGTTTTTTAAAGTATCTGCTGAAATAATCGTTTGTACGTGGTCTTAAGTTCGATCTCTTTTTATTCTTTAACAGTTCGAATAATTTAGAGTTTTTTTTCATGCCAAATATTTTTGTGAGGTTTATAAAATCATCCCAATTTCCGTAACTTATGACACATTCTAGGATGCTTTCAGGTGACAGTGTGTTGTAGTTTTGGGTAGACCACATTAGGTATGGTTTATTTTTAACGATTTCTCTAGCCTTTTGAATATCTGAATTTATCATAATGAAATTATAACTTAAAATCTTATGGTCTGGGTGGTAGGTTTTGAATCTTTTTTAGCATTAAAATCACCGACAATATATTCTGGGATTGTGACATAAAGCCTATTATTATTCTGTTAGCCGAAACGCGTATCCATATGGAGTGTTTCGTTTATATCCTTTGGTTTCCCGCCAATTTTAATTATCCCAAAAGGATTTCTGTCTTCGTATAAGACAATTCCTTTTTCTCCTGTTTGCCTGAATTTAATTTGCTCTGGTGCGTTATCGCCTACCAAGTAAGTAAAAGCTTCGGGGACGAGGGGGATACCTCCAGATATTGATCTAGTGGCGTCTAAGGCAGATTCATAGCCCATAGTACCGGGGGGGGGACAATACTTCTTGGTTGCTATCAAATAGTCCATTAAACATATTTAAATTAGGTAATATGATAGCACAAATATTATAAATAATTGTAAAGGCACATTTATATTGGAAAGGCGTCAAATAGTGTCAAGGGATTGAATGATTCTCCACGGACTCCGCTACGCTACATCCGTGGTTTCATCTTCCAAATACACTTCGTGACCTTTGTCTTCTTTCTCCTGATTCCTTATATATTTCCTGATTACACCCTCATTCATCCCAACAGTTGATACGAAATATCCAATTGACCACACCGGTTTATTTCCTCTACCTAAATACTCAAACTTTTTTCTAAGTTTTAATGATGTGTTTGATTTAATATCTTGGATTACTTTCGCTACCGAATACTCTGGCGGTATTTCTATCAGAATGTGTATATAATCAAGTTGGATATTTCGTTCTTGTATATGTACGTCTGGATACCTTTCAGCAAGATATGTATCCATTACTTTTTCTAAATACCTATCAACGCCATCAACCAATACCTTATATCTGTATTTAGGTATCCAAACTATGTGATATTGGGTTTGGTAGACAGAATGTGCCTGTCTTTTTATTTTCACACCCAAATTCTAATCCCTACCAGAAAGAAGACAAAAGCTAACTCCACCCCCGCACTCCGCTACGCTACATACGGGGGTCTAAGTGCGGATTGGCTAGTTTAGAATTTGACGGCGCAAAATGAGCTCTAGGCTTGTTTTATAAACTTACCCCAATTTCCCCGTTTGCGTATTTGTGCACAATTGAGCTTATTAATGTTTGATATGGAATATTATTGTGCTTTGCTTTTGATTTTACCTTTGCTAAATCTTGATTATTTATTCTAATGTTTATTCGTTTTGATACCTGAAACTGATTATGCATTTTGGCTATTTTTGCAAAGTTTTCCTGTTCGGCCTTTGATATCGAAAAGTAATCACCATCAGCTACAGAATTCTCAATTGTTTGCTCATACTCATCTAATACTAATCCATCAAATGGATCTTTTATTTGCTTTTTCATTTTTTACCTCCATATAACTTATTAAACCTACGACTTGGATAAACTGTTTTTAAATATATTTCGTTTTTATTTTTGTTCATAACGTATGGCACCACATAAATATAATCATCAATATTCACTAAGAATAAAAACTGATTTGGATATTCCTTTTTCTTGAAATGTGGAATGTTACCGACCAGCTTTTTCTGTTCAATCGCATTAACAATATCATCAAAGCATATTTTTCTGGATTCTTTCAATAACTGATTTTTTTCTTCATTAAAATTAATTGAATAATCCACTTACTTATTCTAACAAGTGGTTATTGAAAGTGTCAATCTTGCAGATGTACAAGTTAGTCCTTTTGAAAGAATGGTATTCTCATAATCTATGAAAGATCTCAAAGGCGCCCCCTCCGTTTTCGCTATCTTGATATAATTCTTCTTCTATTCTAAGCATAATTGCCTATGTATGATAACATAATTGCTTTATATTCAGGCTTTTTATACGTTTTTGGGTGTTGACAGAACATCCTATAGCCTGTACTATTTCGCATGTTAATTAAGTTTACTGCCCCGTTTCCTGCCTAGAAAATATATATAAATGAAAGCAATTATAAAAGGCTTTTCTACCCTGATTTTAGCTATCGTCATGTTGGGTGTATTTTCTAGTACATCATACGCAAAGCAAATTTGTACCACTCAATATGGTGGAGGAGAAACCTGTATAAATATTGCAGATAATCCAGATCTTGAAATTGATAAAACAATCTACAATCCAAAAAGTGGTGAGTATGAAAGTGATATCAAATCAAGCGGTGGATCATATCCATACATATTTGAATCAAGTGACAAAATTAAATTTAGAATAACTGTTAAAAATGTTGGAGATATAGAAATCAAAGACATTAATGCTTACGATGCATTGCCAGCATTTTTAGTATATGACAGTGGAGATGGAGATGACAGAAAAGACGGCAAAGAAGTCAAATTTGAAATTGGCGACTTAAAACCAGATGAAAAAAAGAGCTTTACATTTAAAGCTAAAATCGAGAACGACGGAATTTCACCAAAAAGTGACAAAATTTGTTTGTCAAATTTTGTCACTGCAAAAGGTAAAAGAGCTGATGATCTTAAAAAATCAGAAGACACTGCAGACTCTGCAAACTTTTGTATAACTTTAGGCAAAGTTTTAGGAACTTCTAAAGCTAAAATTGCAAAGCTTCCTACAACTGGTGGCGAAAATGTTTTCGCACTTGGTTTATCAATTGGACTTGTATTAGTAGGATACGGAATCAAAAAACTTTCTGACTAAGTTTTACGTACCTATCTTTATTGTATTGATCACGGGAAAAAATGGCGGAGTAGTTAGAATTAATTAACTCCGCAATTCCCCTTTTCTGGTTTGATCCAAATTCCATATAAATTATTCCGTTTTCGTTAAGATAATCTTTTGCTTTATCCAGAAATTTTTCAATCAAATACATTCCATCATTTTCGCTATAAATTGCGTGTTTGGGTTCATGCTTTATCTCTTCTCCTACAACATCGGATATTCCAACATACGGTGGATTCGCGAAAATATAATCAAACTTGCCATTTATGTTTTTAAAAAGGTTTGATTTTATAACATCATACTTTTTAGTATCTATTTTATTTTCGATCAAATTCTCCCTCGTTTGCAAAATTGCATTTTTATCAATATCAGAAAAAGTAACATGAATATTTGGATTTTCGTAAAGCAACGAAATTCCAATGCATCCTGATCCGCAAAAAACATCTAAAACACGGCCTGATTTAATATCGGATATTAAAGTTGAAACCCAATATTCAGTTTCCGGTCTTGGGATCAAAACTTTATGATTTAGTTTGATTTTTGAATTTAAAAAATCCACATATCCAATAATGTAAGCAAGAGGATATCCAGATTCTAAAAGTTCAATATCTTTTTTTGTGTAGTTTGGTTTATCTTTTTGCAAAAACCGTAGATCATTTTTATTCATAATGATAATCTTCTAATGCTTATGGAAAGAACTTTAGCAAGCAAATTCACAATACTTATTTCAAGCTTATTACTCGTCGTTATTATATCCGCAGTTTTGGCATATGCCTATTATTTGAATGAAATTATATCGCCGATAAATGTCCAACAGGATCAACTAACATTAGTTATCGATAAAGGCATGGGCATAACTCAAGTCGGAGAATATTTAAAAGATCAAAAATTAATAAAATATCCGATTACTTTAAAAGTTTATATGTATCTAAATCCAGGAAAATCGATTCAAGCTGGATATTATGAAATTGATACCAAAGATCTTAATTTAACTAAATTGATAGACATTTTCCAAAAAGGCTCATTCGAAAGAAAATTAACATTTATAGAAGGATGGCGGACAGAAGAATATACAGATTATCTTGAAAAACAAATGGGTTTTGAATTCGCTAATAAATTTTCAAAAAGCAGTTTGTTAAAAGAAGGATATATGTTTCCTGACACATATATTATTGAACAGGATTATGACCCAGAAAATTTAGCATCATGGATGAGAAATACATTTGATAAAAAAGTGCCAGAAGAATTATTCGATAAGGCTGCTCTTCGTGGACTTTCAAAAGACGAAGTTATGATTGTTGCTTCAATTTTAGAAAGAGAAATGAACATTCATTCTGAAAGGCCAAAAGTCGCTGGAATTTTAATCAAAAGATGGAAAAATAATTGGGCTATGCAAGCTGATGCAACTGTTCAATATGCAAAAGGATATGATGGAAATTGGTGGCCAAAAGTAACAAGAGAAGACTTAAAGAATATTGATTCTCCTTATAATACGTATCAGTCTAAAAATTTGCCCCCAGCTCCAATTTGTAATCCAAGTTTGGATTCATTCGAGGCTGTTGTTAATTATGTGGAAACACCTTACTGGTTTTATATAACTGGGAATGACGGAGTCACAAGATATGCGGAAACCCTTGAAAAGCACAATCAAAACGTTGCTAAGTATTTATAAAAATAAAAATCATTTAACAAAAATTTAGAACTTATTAAAGGATATTTCATCTTCATCTGGTATGTTTTTTGTATGTCATTTAGTAAAGTTTTTACAGGTGCGATAGTTGGGCTTGATGCGCATCTAGTTGAAGTAGAAGTAAATATCGATTATCACGGATTTCCCGGTTTTGTAATTGTAGGGCTTCCTGCAAAAGAAATTGATGAAGCAAAAGAAAGAGTCAGATCAGCAATAAAAAATTGTGGATATCAATTTCCAAATAGAAAGATAACCGTAAATTTAGCGCCAGCAGATATTCCGAAAAAAGGTGCATTTTACGACTTGCCAATAGCAATTGGAATTTTAGTCGCGTCTGGGTTTATAACTAAAGATATCTCTAAATACTTTATTATCGGCGAACTTTCTTTAAATGGAGATGTAAATAAAGTTGCAGGCGTAATCCCTTTGTCGCTTTTTGCTAAAGATAATTTTGAATATATATTTTTGCCTCACGAGAATTCTTTGGAGGTTGAATTTGTAAAAGGTTTGAAAGCAAAGCCAGTTAAATCTTTGTCTGAAGTTATTGACGACATAAATGGTGACAAAAACCTAGACCTAATCAAAGTTCGTTCATATTTGGAATATATAACTGAATTAAAAAGTGAAAGCAAAGTTGAAATTGATTTTAAAGATATAAAAGGCCAGGGAATTGCAAAAAGGGCTTTGGAAATCGCCGCGGCAGGAGGCCACAATATAAGTTTAATTGGTCCTCCGGGAACTGGGAAAACTCTTTTGTCAAAAGCATTAGTTTCGATTTTGCCTAATCTCCAAGAAAGAGAAGCTTTTGAAGTTACTAAAATATATTCGATTGCAGGTCAGCTGAAAAAGGAACAGCCATTTATTTCTTCCAGGCAATTTCGTGCTCCTCATCATTCGACAAGTAAAGCCGGCCTTTTAGGCGGAGGAAATCCGATTGTTCCTGGTGAAATTTCCATGGCACATCGCGGAGTTTTATTTTTAGATGAATTTCCAGAACTTCCAAGAGAGCATATCGAAGCGTTAAGACAACCGATTGAAAACCATGAAATTAGAATTAGTCGTGCTTCGGGTGCTGTTATATTCCCGTGCAATTTTATGCTGATTATTGCATCAAATCCGTGTCCGTGCGGTCAATATGGGAATCCTCAAAAGCAATGTAATTGTGGACCATATCGAGTTAAAAAATACCAAGAAAAATTAAGCGGTCCGATAATTGACCGTATTGATTTGCATGTTGCTTGTCAGATGATTTCTGTTTCTGAAATTGAATCAGAGTTTGGTCAAAAAGGCGAAGAAAATGAACTTGAGGCTTCTTTAGAAATTAGAAAGCGCGTTCAAAAAGCGCGTGATATTCAAACAAAAAGATATAAAGGACTTGAAAATATTTATTCTAATTCTGATTTAAACGGTCCAGATATTAAACAATTTTGTGAACTCGGTTTTGCACAGAAAGCATTAATGGCAAAAGCTGTAACTAATTTTAGATTGTCGGCGCGCGCCTATTATAAAATTCTAAAAGTCGCGCGCACAATTGCCGACCTTGCGGAAGCGGAGTCAATATCCATCAATCACTTAGCTGAAGCTTTGCAATATAGATTTATAGAATGGAAAGATTAATTTTGAGAATCCAAAGTGAAATTATTATGCCAAATGCAAACGTAGACAAAATTATTGTTTTAACAAAATCCTTTTTAATAAGTTTAATATCACTGGTTGAAGACTTTGATGAAACTCCGGTTTCGGGAGACTTCGAGGACGGCTCCTTTTTAGTAGGTGTAAGTCCTCCAGATTTCAATTGTGCGCGAAGTGCTTCCACTTCGCGCCTTAATTCTCTAGTATTTTTAGTTTCTGGCATATTAGAGTAATAATATCATGCTAAACAATTTAGACAGAATAGTTTTTCTATATTGGTATCATTAATTTCAATATATAATCAATCTATGAATATTGAAAATTTAGACTCAATTACAGTTTTTGAAAATTATAGGATTCGCCGTGTGTATGATGGGATAGCCGAGGTTTGGTATTTTTCTGTGATAGATATTGTTGCGGCCCTTACTGATCAAGGGAATTTTCAATTGGCAAGAAATTATTGGAAAGTCTTAAAAAATCGACTTAAAAATGAGGGTAGCGAAGTGGTTACAAAATGTAACCGGTTAAAACTTTTGGCAGAGGATGGAAAAATGAGAAAGACCGATGTTGCTAGTGTCGAAACGATTTTGCGATTAATTCAGTCGATCCCGAGTAGGAAGGCTGAGCCGATAAAGCTTTGGCTTGGAAAAATTGGGTATGAGCGGATGCAGGAAATGGCTGATCCTGAAAGAACGATTGATCGTGGTCGTGAATATTGGAAAAAACAGGGAAGAAGTGAAAAATGGATTCAACAGCGAATGACAGGTCAGGAAACCAGAAATAAACTAACTGATTATTGGGGATCTCATGGAGTTAATAAAGATAATGAATTTGCGATTTTAACTAATATTATTCATCAGGAATGGAGTGGTTTTTCTATTAGTGGTCATAAAAAATTAAAAGGAATTAAAACGCAAAATCTTCGGGATCATATGAGCGAGGCAGAATTAATATTTGCTGCATTAGCAGAACTTTCGACACGGCAAATTGCTGAAAGCACGCGCTCTATAGGACTTACTGAAAATATACTTCCGGCCAAGAAAGGTGGAAGAATTGCAAAAGATGCCAGAAAAGCGCTTGAAGCAAAAACTGGTAAGTCTGTTGTTACAGGAGAAAACTTCTTGCCAAAAACTGTTAGGAAATTAAAAAATAAATAATTAGATCAATTTTGACTTATTTAATCTTTGACTTGACCTTGACTATGACCGTTGGAAAAATTTTGAGAATGCAATAAGTAAAGCGAAAGTACCAGATCATTTTCGTGACGTCGCGAAAACAATCTTAATGCCAAAAGAAGCTAGTAGTAATTAGTAATTTCGAAATTTTGATCGAAATAGATGATACTATCAAAATACCTTGAAAGAAAAATAAGGTTCAAACACATACTCTATTTCAATATAATATCTCTTATTGGCATTATCGTAGTTGGATGGTTTAGGCTAGAAGAGATAATTGCTAATCCGTGGTATATGGATAGGGTAGAATTTTTTTGGGATGCCAAAGTACTGACTAACTATTTCTGGGGATCGCTTGGAATGTTTGTTATCATGTTTTATGTGGCCTTGCTAATTTTGTTTTTTAACATATGTTTGTTATCGTGGCAAAAATTTACTGGGCGTGTGTTTAATAAGGTATCAATTAAGGCTATTTTTTTAAGAGGAGATCGAGTAATTATTAATATTTTTCGTTTAGTAATTTATGTTTTCCTTCTCATCCCAATATACTTTCTTGGTGAACCGATCATTTATGCGAGAACCTTACTACCATTCACACTTTTGTATCCGATTATAATTTTTGTTGCGATATTTTCCCATGGATTACAATTTATCGCAATTCTAGAAAAATTTTCTGCATACGTTAGAAAAAAATATCGAGTGTCAGGAATTTTCAATTATTAAGAAGTTTCTGGAAAGTTTTAAACAAAGTTTTACAAATTATGAAACTTAAATTATTTTTTTTGCTCATACAATTACTGTTAGTATTTTTTCTATCAACAGAAGCGTCGAATGCACGAAGCCCTTTGACATCAAATGCTTATATTAATAATGCTCAAAGTCAAACACCACTTTATTATTTAGGTTCCAAAACTTCTCCAAACAATTTGTATAAATTAGAGGCTTTTAGCGGAGATTATAATGTAGAGTTATAAAGACAATTATGCCTGATGAAGTTACTCTGATTTCAGATGGTATCAAGGGGGGAATTAGCGAACAAAACGGCTGGGAAATTCAATATGCCATGTCTGCAGAACTTTAGATGATTACGATTTCTACATCTTTAAATGATTTTAGGTTTTTGTCTGCTCCGTAGAAATATTTGCATTTTTCAACCTTGGCGGTTGCCAAATGTATTGAGTCCGGAGATCGATAATTATACCTTGCTCGAATTTCAGAAGCACCGATCAATATTTCTTTAGAAATATTGATAAGCTTTAAGCTTGGCATGTAATCCTCTATGTTTTTATATAAATTTAGTATCTTGTTGTTTCTTTCCTTATTTGGCAAAACTAATAATTCCAAGTACAACAATTCGCTACTTATAAGCTGTATATTTTTATCTATTGATTCTTCAAATATGGATTCGACCTTACTGGTGTATTTAGGATTGTTTTCAAAGTAATATATAAATAGGTTTGTGTCTATATAGATTTTTGAATTTGCTACTAATTCCACGAATTTCGTTCGCTATCTAAGTAACCCTTGCTTTTTTTATACATTTTTTCAGATATGCCCTTAAGCGATTTGAGTGTATTATTTGTTTCGGGAGTTAATGTTGCATATTCGACACCGAGTGCATCTTTAACGACTCCCCATGTTAGCCTATTGCCAGGTTTTACTCCAAGTTGTTTTCTTATTTTTGAAGGAATTGTGGTTTGATATTGTTTCGACATTTGCGACTTCATAATGGTTTAACTTTACCAAACCGTTTAAGATTTGTAAATCGTTTATCTGAATTAGTTTTTTCCCTCTTTGACTTGACCTCCTAAGTGACGCTAAAATGTACTCAATGAAAGAAGAAATTATAAACAACAACTCTGCCGGATCCGAACTGGATTCTATAAGTAGTTTAGTTTCTGAACCAGTAAAAAAGAAAGATGTTATTAGAGTTATTTCAAGCGAGGAGTCAGACAGCAAGAGAAAGTGGATTATTATAGTTTTATCCATAGTGGCTGTGTTGCTTGTTTCCGGTCTTGTTTATGCATTTGCATTCTCTCGTGGAAGTATTATCAATCCTTTAGCCGATAAATCTGGTAATACAGGTTCGGGTGGTCTTTCAGGAATTCTTTCTAAAGATCAAATGTTTGAAGATCCAATTAATGGAATGCTTTTTCCTAAAGATGAAGCTAAGAATTTTCGAAATAAGAAGCCAATAGCAGCCATGGTGAATAATTATGTAATTGCAAGACCAAGCGCTGGTCTTTCTAAGGCTGATATTGTGTATGAGGCCGTCGCAGAAGGTGGAATAACAAGG
The DNA here is from genome assembly GCA_002789015.1 of candidate division WWE3 bacterium CG_4_9_14_0_2_um_filter_35_11. Lineage (GTDB taxonomy): Bacteria > Patescibacteriota > WWE3 > 2-01-FULL-39-13 > 2-01-FULL-39-13. The sequence goes on from PFSJ01000026.1 coordinate 12,266, forward strand.
CTAATGCCTGTTTTTTATTCGCGAATTCCAAGTGTCGTAAGTTCGATTAGGTCTGCAAGATATTATTTTGTTCAACTTGCATCTGCATATAGCGCAATTTATGTGCACTGGGGAGCCGCCTATGTTCCTGATTGTCAAAAGGCTCCTGCTACTTCGAGCTCGTATTGTCCTCCTGTTAACGGGCAAGTTGAAACAAATCCAGCAGTTGATGCTTATGACATGATTGTCAAATTAGGAGTGCCTAATCTAGATGGCGGAAATTACTCCTGTGATAGTGAAAATTGTGCTTTTGGAAGAGATCCAAATAAAGTAGGCAAAATTCCGTTGGAACACACTGCATTTACAAGACTTCCTTTAATTTACGAACTAGCAAGAAAAATAAGGCCTCAAGATAGTTGGAATACGTTTACAGAATTTACTCCTTGGAAATTTAAAGACGAAGCAACTTTGGCAGATCGTGGGAATATAGGGCAAGAAACACCAATCACTTACAATTATTGGGATACAATGGCTGGTTTTAATGTTAAATGGGTTTATGATAAAGAGAAAAATGAATATATAAGGTACCAGGGAGATGTAAAACAAATTGATGGTTTGTCAGGTGAAGAGCTTCGCGCGAAGGTTGTTGTAATACGTTTTACAAAACAAGAATTAGTTGGTGATAAGAAGAGTCATTTGTATCACGACATAGTTGGAAGTGGAAAAGCCTTGATTTTTCAAGATGGAAATGTCATAAATGCAAGTTGGACACGTTCAAACCCTGATGTTCTTGACGTGTATACTGATTCAAGTGGAAATGAAGTTGAATTTGTAAGAGGACAGATTTGGGTACAGCTTGTTCCTACGGATAATGTAGTGACATATGGAAAAGCTGAATCTGTTATGTCTCAATAAAATGTATTTATCTGACATTATTACATCGGAAGTAAGAATTAAGCTTTTAATTGAGCTTTTTTCTGAAACTAGAAAACATTTATATGTTAGAGAACTAACAAGAAGAGTAGGAACTGAAATAAATGCAGTCAGAAGAGAATTAAAAAGATTAAATAAAGCAGGAATAATAAAAAAAGAAAAAAGAGGGAATCGACTTTATTACTTGTTAAGAAAGGACCACCCATTTTATTTTGAATTAACCGGAATGGTTGCAAAAGAAGCTGGAATCGGTAAGGGCATTATCGAAAATCTTTCTGATTTAGGAAAAGTCAGATTATCTCTTTTATCAACTGAATATGCAGAAGGCAGAGAGTCTGCTAAAAACGAATTGGATCTTTTGGTAGTCGGTGATATAAATCTTCCAAAACTATCAGAGATAGTTAAAGAGGTTTCCGCACTTTCGAAAAGGGAAATAAACTATACCGTTTTAGGAGAAGAGGAATTCGAATACTTAAAAAATAGAAGAGACGCTTTTTTACTTTCGTTTTTAATGTCACCAAATATTTTCCTGGCAGGTGATATTATGAAGATGTCGTTAACTTAAATATCCACAATGAAAAAATTCTTCCAAAATCCTAAAAATGTTCTTTTAATGGTTATGACACTTGTTGCTTTTGTCATAATGATTGATTTGCCCTTGATTCCTGTGAAAATAAATTACGAGTTACCTAAGTTTTTAGGTGGACAGACAATTAAATATGATCGGATGATCGGTGGTTATGATCTATATGCATTCAACGGAAAATTAAGAAGAGATTTGTCTATTAGAAAAGGTTTAGATATTGCAGGTGGAGTTAGCGTTCTTTTAGAAGCAGATATGTCTTCAATTGTTGATTCTGATAGGGCAGATGCTCTTAATTCGCTAAAAGATGTTATCGAGAGAAGGGTCAATTTACTCGGAATATCAGAGGCGTCTGTTCAGACTTCGAATGTTTCAGATAAGTATCGAATTATTGTTGAATTAGCTGGTGTATTTGACACAAACCAGGCGTTATCAACGATCGGCCAGGTTGCACAGTTAGATTTTAGAATTGAGGACACTGAAACTCCGCCAGATGAGACAACTGGTGTTCCGAATTTTATTCCGACAGATTTAAGCGGAGCTAACTTGCAAAAAGCTTCAGTTGTATTTGACCAAGATCAAACATTAAATTCATCAGAGCCAAAAATACAGCTTCAATTTAATACTGAAGGTGCTAAAAAATTTAAGGAAATAACAGAGCAAAATATTGGAAAAAGAGTCGCCATTTATTTAGATAACCAAATTGTGATTGCTCCAGTTGTTCAAAGTGCAATTTTAGACGGCAGGGCAATAATTACCGGACAATTTACTCTTGATGACGCAAAAATATTAGTTACACAATTAAACGCAGGGGCACTGCCTGTTCCTGTTAAGGTTTTAGAACAACGAACAGTTGGTCCTACACTTGGTCAGGAATCAGTTAATAAAAGTGTTTTTGCCGGTATTGTCGGTTTATCGCTTGTTATTTTGTTTATGATTTTTTATTATGGTCGATTGGGGTTTCTGGCGAGTATTGCGCTTGTGATTTATGGATTAGTTACATTGGCCATATATAAATTTGTTCCAGTTGTATTGACTCTTCCGGGGCTTGCAGGGTTCATATTATCAATTGGAATGGCAGTTGATGCCAATATTTTGATTTTTGAAAGGATAAAAGAAGAATTGCGACTCGATAAACCGTTAAGTATTGCTTTGGAAAATGGATTTGGAAGATCATGGGATTCGATTAGAGATGCAAACTTAGTGACCATAATAACGGCGTTCATATTATTTAATCCATTTGAGTGGGGCTTTTTGCCAACTTCTGGGCCTGTTCGCGGATTCGCATTAACATTAGCACTTGGAATATTTATTAGTTTGTTTACTGGGGTGATAATTACAAGGAATCTTGTAAGAGTTTTTTATAAACGAAGTTTGAGGACTAAAAAATGATTAACTTCATGAAGTTTAGAAATCTATATTTTTTAATATCAGGAATATTTTTGTTAGCATCCATTTTATCTTTGATATTTTGGGGTTTAAGGCCCGCAATTGATTTTACTGGCGGAGCATTGCTTGAAGTAACAATAGAAAACCCAGAGAAAATTATTGCTACGGATGATATGGAAACTTTTGTATCTGAAGTTAGTGATGTAAAAATAAATTCAATTCAATCTGTCAGTGATACACAAAATTATATTTTAAAACTTAATAACATTGATGAAGCCAAAAAGACAGAAATAATCTCAAAACTTGAAGAGCAATATCAAACTGTAACAGAGATAAGATTTGAAACAGTTGGTCCAACTTTAGGAAAAGAACTTTTGGTAAAGACGGCGGCGGCGATTTTAATCGCCGCCGCCCTAATTCTCTTATATGTCGCATACCAATTTAAAAGCAGAATTTATGGTATGTCTGCAATTTTAGCTATGCTTCACGATACATTAATTTTGGTTGGGTCTTTTGCAATTTTTGGGCGCCTTGCAGGCGTAGAAATCGATACACTTTTTGTTACAGCGGTTTTAACGACTTTAAGTTTTAGCGTCCATGATACGATAGTCGTTTTCGATAGAATCCGTGAGTCTTTAAAGCAAAGTCCAAATTCAAAACCGGTTGATCTTGTCAATAAGGCGGTTACAGGAACTCTTTCAAGGTCAATCAATAATTCAATGACAATAATTTTTATGCTTACAGCGTTATCTTTACTTGGTGGAATTTCTATCAAGTGGTTTTCTGTTGCTCTTTTAGTTGGAACAGTAACGGGAACCTATTCCTCGACTTTCGTCGCAGTTCCATTATTATTAGTATTTCTTAGAAACAAGAAAACCTTTTGATTAGATTGTTAAACTGCCTTTTTCGTGCTAGTTTTGAATCAAGATGAATGGCACAGTAAAAATAAGAGGTGGCAGAAAACTTTCTGGTACCGTGACACCGATTCCAAATAAAAATGCTATTGTTGCTGCAATTCCAGCCGCAATATTAACAAACGAAACGATTGTTTTCCATAATGTTCCAAAATCAACAGATGTAGAGAAGCTTTTAGAAATGATGAAGCTTTTGGGAGCCGATATTGATGATTCAAGTTATGATAATCTTAAAATAAATTGTTCAAAGGTCGAGTCTTATAAAGTAGATAAAACTTTAGGTGAAAAAATCAGAGCCTCAATAATGTTTGCAGGACCGCTTCTTGCAAGGTTTGGCGTTGCTGAAATTCCTGTTCCTGGCGGGTGTGTACTTGGAGCAAGATCAATTTCTGCACATGTTGATGTGTTTCAAAAAGCTGGCGTAAAAATTGAATATATGGGTAATTTTGTTAGGTTTACTGCTCCTTCAAATGTAAAGAAAGATTATTTTATATGGCAAACCGAAGCAAGCGTTACAGCAACTGAAAATTTGGCAATGTATGCAAGTGGAGTTGAAAATAAATTTGAGATTGTTGATGCTGCATGTGAGCCACATGTTTCCCAGGTTTTAAAACTTTTATCTGATATGGGGGCTGATGTTAAAGGAATCGGTTCAAATAAAATTGTTATCACCGGAAGCAAATCTTTAAAAAGTGCCGAGTTTACACCAGAACCAGATTTTGTTGATATCGCAGGATACATTGTAGCTGCTGCAATTACACGTGGAGAAATTACAATTAAAGGCGCGAATAAATCAGATTCAATTGGCGGAATTGTTCAATGGTTTGAGAAATTTAATATTTCTATCAAGCAGGACGGCGATGATTTAATTGTAAATGGAAGTTCTGATTTGGAAATTGATATTGAAAGTTCTGGATTTCCTTTAGCAGGGAAAGGTCTTCCAAAACTTTATCCAAGGCCGTGGCCTGGTTTTCCAGTTGATGTGATTCCAGTTATGGTAACACTTGCTTGCAAGCTTCGTGGCCAGCTTTTAATTTCAAATTGGATGTATGAAACTGGGCTTGATTTTGCGCGAGAACTTAATTCAATCGGTGCAGATATTTTAGTTTTGGATCCACAAAGAATAATTGTAAGAGGTCCAATTAATTTTAAAGGTGGAGAACTTGTTTCACCTGGAGTTATTCAAGCTTGCAAAGCATTATTTTTGGCAAGTCTTTGTGACGATGTGGAAACTACAATACATGGTGTTGATATTCTAAAAAGACGTTACCCTGATATTTTTGAGACGTATAAAAGTCTTGGCGCAGATATAACTTTATTGTGATTGTCTATAAACTTGTATGTATAACACATTTGGCGTAAAGGCCAGCTCCTTGTACTACGAGGATGCGAATTCACTTCCAGAGCTTATTGAAATTCTAAATAATCCTTTGTACGAAAATGTTAAGAAATTTATTCTTGGTGGTGGAAGTAATACTTTGTTTACGCAAGATTTTAATGGACTTGTCATAAAAATTTCTTTAAAAGGAATTGATGTTGAAAAATCTGATGATAAAAATATTTATTTGCGAGCTTTTGCTGGTGAGATTTGGGATGACATAGTTTCGTATTGTGTAGACCATAAATATCATGGCATGGAGAATTTATCTGGTATTCCTGGTCTTGTTGGGGCAACTCCAATTCAAAATATCGGTGCTTATGGTCTAGAAGTAAAAGACACTATTGAATCTGTCAACGCAATAAATGTCGATACAAAAGAACTAAAAACCTTTTCAAATGTTGAATGTAAGTTTGGCTATCGTGATAGTCTTTTCAAGACAGAGCATAAAGGGAAATATATTGTTGTTTCAGTTTTATACAAATTGTCAAAAGATTCGGCTCTAAATTTATCGTATAAAGCTTTAAAGGATTATTTTGATTTAGCGGGAAACAACAATCCAAAAATTTCAGACGTGCGTGATGCTGTTTTGAAAATTAGAGGTGAAAAACTTCCAGATCAAAATAAATATGGAACAGCGGGATCCTTTTTTAAAAATCCAATCGTTTCGAAACCAAAATTCGAAAATTTACAAATTAAATATACTGATATGCCTTTTTATATAATTGACGATGAAAATTATAAAGTTCCTGCTGGATGGTTGATTGAAAAGGCTGGATTTAAAGGAAAGCGATTTGGTAATTGTGGCGTATATGAAAAACAAGCTTTGGTTTTAATAAATTATGGAGGAGCTACTGGACTCGAAATCTTGAAGTTGTCCGAACAGATTCAAGATAAAGTTAATGGTTTGTTTAATATTAAACTGGAAAGAGAGGTTATTGTTGTATGAAAGTTCACATCGCAGGAATAGGGGGAGAAGGTTGGTCTTGGATTGCAAAGGTTCTTATTGAAAAAGGTTGGGATGTTTCTGGATGCGATATTTCGGAAAATAATAGAATTTTGGATTTGAAAAAACTTGGATTTAAAGATTTTAAATTAGGAAATTCACCTTCGCATATCAAGAAGGATTTGGACGCATTTTTATATACATCGGCGATTAAATATAATGTCGAAAATAAAAAAGAGCTTGATAAAGCGCTTGAGGTTGGTGTGAAGTCGTATGAAAGAAATGAATTCTTGCCAATTTTATTAAACGATAGAGATATTATTGCGATTTCAGGAACACACGGAAAGACAACCACGACTTCGATGGTTGCTTATTTAATTGATGCTTTGGGTGATAAATGCGGATTTGGAATTGGTGGAACTTCTTTAAACTTAAAGACAAATGGAAGAAATGGAGAATCTAAAAACTTTGTAATCGAAGCAGATGAATTCGCTGATGCATTTTTAGGATTAAATCCGAAGCTTGCAGTTATCACATCTTTGGAAATGGATCATCACGATTATTTCCCTGATTTTGATTTATACGTAAATTCTTTTTGTAAGTTTGTATCAAATGTTAAACCAGATGGAACTGTTTTGATGTGGGGAGATGAAACGCCTGTGGAAAAATTTAAGTCTATTTCTACTGGAAACTTTATGACGTATGGTGAAAGCAAGTCTAATGATATTGTGATAAGTGAAATTGAAATAAATGGATTTGAAACGAGTTGGAATTTTGAAATAGGAAAAAATATTTATAACGCGAAAGTTTTGTTTCCTGGGAAGCAGTATGCATTTGATGCTACGGCGGCCCTGGTTGTTTGTATGATTATGGGTTTTGATATCAACGATGCAATCTCAAAGTTAAACTTATTTAAAGGGACGGGCCGCCGGTTTCAATCATCTGTCAAAAATGGAATTACCGTTGTAAATGATTACGGTCATCATCCAACCGAAATTAAAGTAACTGTTAACGCAGCAAAATCAACTGGAAAGCATGTGATCGTTATTTACGAACCTCATCAATATAAAAGATGCGCGGAGCTTCTAAATGAATTTGGCGGAGTTTTTAGTGGAATTGATTTAATTCAATGTCCGATTTATGCATCTAGAGAAAATCCTCCATATCCAATTACGAACGAAGATTTTTTTAATGTGACAAAGTCGGGGACAGTTAGCTCCATTTTGTGTAGTTCACTAGATGAAGCAATCTCAAAAACTTTAGAAAAATCTAAAAAAAATGATTTAATTTTGGTTCTTGCTGTTGGGCATGGAGATTTCATAGTTCATAGTTTACTGGAAAGGATATAATCCTTGAACATGAATATTTTTCCTGAATTTAAAAATAAAAAAATTGTTATTTGGGGTTTTGGAATTCATGGAAATGGTCCAGCCGCCGTAAAGTTTTTTTCCCAAAATAGCGCGAATATTTTAGTAACAGATTTAAAAACCAAGGCAGAGCTTACTGATTCACTAAATGGGATTAAAGATATTCCAAATGTCGAATATGTTTTAGGTGAGCATAGGGAATCTGATTTTATAAATGCAGATATGGTTTTTAGATCTCCTGCAATTCCAAAAGAGGTTCCACTTTTTAAGTTTATTAAAGATTATGAAATTGAAATACAAATGGCCGAGGGTTTCTTTTTAAAATATTCCAAAACAAAAAATGTTATTGGAGTAACTGGTACAAAAGGAAAAACGACGACTTCGACTTTATTGACTGAAGTTATTAGAGATCAAGGTTTGAATGTTTATCAAGCTGGAACTCCTGGAAATTCCGCGATGGATTTAGTTACAAAAGTAACGCCTACAGATTGGGTTGTTTTGGAAATTTCAAGTTGGGATTGTGAAGGTTTGGATGAGAATAAAGTTTCTCCGCATGTCGGAATTATTACAAATATTTCACATGATCATCTAAATCGTTATGCGTCGTATAAAGATTATGCAATGTCAAAAGTTTCGATTTTTAAATATCAAAATTTAGATGATTTTTTTGTGACAATTAAAGACGGCGAATTTACAAAAGATTTTTTGGATATTTCTAAATCGAAGAATATTTTGATTGATACAAATTCGCAAGAATATGATTTTTCTAGCGCTCATTTAAAAGGTGAACACAATGTTAGAAATATGGCATTGTGCTTTGAGGTTGCAAAGGTTTTAGGTTTTGATTTGCAAAAAACCAAAAAGGCGATTTTGAATTTTAGAGGAGTTCCTTATAGGCAAGAAGAACTTGGTGAAATTAATGGCGTTTTGTTTGTAAATGATTCGGCGGCGACCGCTCCTGTCGCCGCAATATCAGGTATTAAAACTTATTTAGATAAAAGCCCAGTTGTGATTTTAGGTGGAGCAGATAAAAAACTAGATTATTCGGGTTTAGTAAATTATGTTTTAGAGACAAAAGTTGATTATCTTCTTTTGAAGGGCACCGCAACGGATATTTACGTGAATTTAGGACTTGATGCAAGTAAGGTTTATGATGATTTTGAAACTGCAATTAGATGTGCATTTAATATCGCAAAAAATAAAAATGGTGTTGTTTTGCTTTCACCTGGGACTGCTAGTTTTGGAATGTTTAAAAATGAGTTTGATCGTGGAGATAAGTTTAATTTGATTTTTAATGAACTGAAGAATGAAAATTGAAGTAAACGGAAATTCTTATGAAGTTAACGAAATACGTACTGATTCGAGGAAAGTGCAAAAAGGAGATTTGTTTATCGCTTATAAAGGCGTTAAGGTTGATGGCCATGATTACATAAATCAAGCAATTGAAAACGGAGCGAATGTCATAGTTTACGATGAGGGTAGCCCTTCTTCGAAAAGGGCTACCCTCATAAAAGTTGAGAACTCCCGCGAAATTTGGGCGAACCTTATGTCCCAAAAGTATGACAATCCTCAAAAGAATTTAAAGTTCATAGGAATTACAGGCACAGATGGCAAAACAACAACCTCAAATTTTATTTATGAAATATTAAAAGGCGCTGGCAAAAAGGTTGGAATAATTTCTACAGTTTCTGCTAAATATGGTGATATTGAGATTTCAACTGGACTTCACACAACTTCACCAGGTCCTGATGTTTTGTTTAAAATTCTTTCTGAAATGGTTGACGACAATGTCGAATATGTTGTTTTAGAAGTTACTTCTCATGCATTAATTCATAAAAGATTTTTTGGAATTCATTTTGAGGTTTGTGGTGTTACAAACGTTACTCCAGAGCATCTTGATGCTCATGGTAGTTATGAACAGTTAATAAAAGATAAGGCACTCTTATTTGAAGCTTCAAATGTAATTACTTTAAATAAAAGTGGAACTGGGATTTCTGAAATTTCTAAATATGCAAAGAAAGAAATAATTTATAGCAGTCCTGATGATGAATTTGTTTCGTCGCTCGGAGATTTTTTCAAAGGAATTTTTCCAGGTGAATATAATTTACAAAACGCTGCTTTAGCAGTTGAGATTTCAAAAAAGCTTGGAGTTGACTCTGCGGTTGCTATTATGGCTGTTTTAAATGCAACTCCACCAAAAGGAAGATTTCATCGTATAAAAAATCCTTTTGGCATAAATGTAATTGTTGATTTTGCTCATACTGAAAATGCTATGCGGAAAGTTTTGTCAGCCGTTTGTGAAATGAAAAAGCCAAATGAAAAATTAATTACTGTTTTTGGATGTGCGGGAGAAAGGGATTTTTATAAAAGACCAAATATGGGAAAGTCTTCTTCAGAACTTTCAGACATAGTAATTCTGACTGCAGAAGACCCACGTTCTGAAGACGCTAATGAAATTATTAAACAAATTATAAACGGAAATCCATCCTACGAATTTATCGTTGAAGCTGATAGGCACAATGCAATTTATAAGGCAATCGAAATGGCAAAAAAAGGCGACTGGGTTTTGATTTTAGGAAAAGGCCATGAAGAATCTATGAATATAAGTGGGACCGAATATCCATGGTCTGACATAAAAGAGGCCAAAAGCTTTTTCTTTAAAAAGCGTAATGACGGTGATACACTTTTGTCATGACAAGAACGCCTAAAGAGAAAAAATTAAATAATGCTAACGGGTTTTATGTTCGTGACGAACCACTTACGATTTATAAAAGTGGCAACAGCAAAGTTGTAACTATTCCTGCTGAATTTCCTTTTGAAATCGGGGACGTTTTAAATGTTTCATATGAAGGGGAGTCTATTAAGATGGTGAAGAGGGTTAAAGTTAAAGACGATTCAGCTCAAAGTGAACTTGCTAAACTTCAAAAAAAATATGCTGGGAATTTTGGAAACATGTCAATTGATGAACTCGAAGAATTTTTAGAGGGTATATATGAATGAGGATAGAATCTTTATAGATACAAACGTTTTTATAAGTGTATTTAATCTCGATTCTACATTTTTTAAACAGGCCTCAAATTTGATTAATATGCTTGATACTAAAAATAAAATTGGAATTGTTACTCCTTATGTCATTAACGAAGCCCATTACTTTTTCTTAAGAAAGCATGGTCAAGAAATTGCATTCAGACTTTGTAAAGATATTTTGAAAATGAAGCGGATAGCATTAATTGATTTAGAATTGATCTCAACTGACGTGATTGATATCCTTAGCTTGGCAAAAAAATATAATCTTAAAACATTCGATTCCTATCACGCATATTACTGCAAAAAGCTAGGCATTAAAAAAATCGCAACATTCGATAGTGACTTTAAAAAAATAAAATGGTTGAAGGTGGTTGGATCGTAATATCTAACAAAATGAAAAATAAATTAAACGATTATCGCCGTGTGTCTATAGATTCTCGTCTTGTAAAGCCCGGTGATTATTTTGTCCCAGTTGTCGGTGAGACTTCCAATGGCCATGATTATATTGATTCGGCAATTAAAAACGGTGCTGTAGGTGTAATCGAAGAACAAGAGTTGTATGAAATTGCTTCCGAGAAACTTGCAATTATTAATCCCAAAGTTATTGCGATTACCGGTTCGGTTGGGAAAACGACAATGCGAAATTTTCTTTCAACTATTCTTTCTGAAAAATATAAGGTTTGTGTTGGCTCATTAAATACGAAGCTAGGGCTTGCTGTAAATATTGTGAACAGCCTTAAGGATACCGACGAAGTATTTGTTGCCGAAGCAGGCATGGACCGTGCTGGTGAGCTTTTGGAAACAGGTAATTTTATAAAACCAGAATATGCAGTAATAACAAATATAAGTCAAAGCCATATGGCAAAACTCGGTTCTTTAGAAGCTATTAAACGCGCAAAAGCTGAACTACTTGAAACGATAACCTTAGGAGGGAAAGCTTTTTTAAATTGGGATTCAGAAAATGTTCGCGATATTATTGGCTTTGTGCCAGAAAATGTTGAAATAATAAAGTATTCATTAGAAAACTTGGAAAGCGAAATCGATTTGAAAAATCTTAAACTTAATTTTATAGTAGGACCTAATTATTTAAACGCAATTGGAGCGATCTTAATATGCATGAAACTTGGTTTATCAGTCGAAGAAACTATAGGAGGATTAGAAAAAATAAAACCAGAAAAAGGTCGTTTGAATATTTTAAAAGGAATTAACAACTCCACTATCATTGATGATACATACAATGCATCACCTGTTTCGATGATTGCAGGTATAAAAGCTACTTCTGATTATTATTCAAAATCTAATTTAAATGGTAGAAAAATTGCAGTGATTGGTGGGATGCTTGAGCTTGGATTATACGAAGATGAAGGACATAAAGTTAGCGGAGAAGAGATTTTGAAAGAAGGTTTCTCTGAGGTTGTTTTAGTAGGTGAGTTGGCGAAAAAGTATTGTATAAAAGATACTCCTGGAGTCATTGTCTTTGCGTGCCTTGATGTTGTATCTGCGATAGAAATTATTAAAAATAAAATAAAGCCAAAGGAAGGTGATATTATTCTTGTAAAGGCTTCGCAAGGAATCCGTTTAGAAAAAGTTGTAAAAGAGATTTTGCTTGATACGTCTTTAGCCCAGAGTCTATTAGTTCGCCAGGATGAAAGGTGGAACTCCAAATGATTGATTATGTTCTTACAATTTTAGCTTCGTTTTTTTTGAGTTTTGCAATTACTCTTCCATTTATAAATCTTTTGTATAAGTTTAATATCAGGCGTATTTCTAAACTTGATTTAGAAAAGCTTCTTCCAGGGCGAACAATTAAAATGGGAACTCCTGTTATGGGGGGGGCTGTAATAATCTTTTCCACAATCGTGGTGTCGCTTTTTCTTTTGAATGATTGGAATTATTTGCCAATGATTATTTTGGTTTTAATTTTTGGCGCAATTTTTGGTGGAATTGATGAATATGTAAATACCTTAGGCAGAACTTTTTTGGCGTTAAGGATAAGCCAAAGCACAGATAAAGTTGTTAGAAGCTTTTTCCCAACAAATGGAATTTTCAATCACATAAAAAAAACTTTGCTTGTTCCCTGGAAACTTTTTGAAGAAACCTTAAGAATCATGGGCGGGGAACAGCGTGGCCTTAAAAATCATTATAAATTCTTAATGTATTTATCTGTTGCGATTATTCCGATTATTTATATGGAAGCAAATTCTCATGTTACATCGCTTTATCTTCCATATCTTGGATCATTTGAGCTTGGGTATTTCTACTATATCTTCCTAGCATTTTTGCTTTTTGGATTTGGAACAGCTTTAGGCATAACTGATGGTATGGATGGACTTTCCGCGGGAACTCACTCTGTTGCCTTTTTGTGCTATGGAATTTTAGCCAGCTACCTTGGTTATACTGAAGTTGCAACGCTTTCATTTATATTGCTTGGAACTGAACTCGCGTTTTTATATTTCAACATTAATCCCGCAAGGTTTGAAATGTCCGATGTCGGAACATTGCCAATTGGTATGGTAATGGTTCTAATTGCTTCTTTAATTCATAGAGAGGCCACATTACTTCTGATCGGAGGTGTTTTTGTGATTGAAATACTCTCGAGTGTTTCTCAACAGTTGGCTGTGAGATTTTTCAAAAAAAGACTATTTCTTGTTGCGCCAATTCATCATCACTTTGAAAAACTTGGATGGCCGGAAACAAAGGTGACTATGAGGTTTTGGATAATTAGTATTATATTGGGTTTATTAGGCCTTGCACTTGGTTTATCTTAAGGCCTGGTGCTTGCTCTTACGTTTATGATAAGGTAGAATCTCTCGCATAGCCAAAAAATTGCGTATTTTGTGTATTGCACTAATAGAATCAATTTGTTATATTTGCACTCGCGAAGAGAGGGTTTGCTTGTTTACTTGCATTAATATTCGGATTTAATAAGGAAAACACTTTAATGAGAATTGCTTTCTCAAAACAAAACATAGAATTCCCCCTGCCGAATCCAATAGAGGTTCAACTTAATTCATTCAATTGGCTGATTGGTCAAGGCGTGAAGGAAACTCTAGAAGAAGTTGGCGACATACATGATAACACCGGACGTGGGTGGGTTCTTTCATTTTCAGACCCAAGAATTGATAAACCAAACAGAACTCCGGAAGAAGCTAAGTCAATGGGCCTTACTTATGACGCTCCATGGTATATAACAGCAACCATTTCTAAAATTGGGACAAAACAAGAAAAAAGAAAAGAAATCTACATGGGCGATTTTCCAATGATGACTGATGATGGAATTTTCGTTTCTAATGGTGTTTCAAAAGTTATTATTAATCAGCTGTCTAGGTCACAAGGTGTGTTTTTCGGCATCGACATTGATCCTATTACAGGTTTAAGACTTCCGAATGCAAAGATTTTGCCTAAAACAGGTGTTTGGATTGATTTTGAAACGAGCAAATATGGGGTTATGTATGTCAGGATTGATAGAAAGCGAAAAATAGCAGCAACAACTTTGTTAAGAGTTTTTGGTTTAGAAACAGATAAAGACATTCTTAATGTTTTTAGCGATTACGTCGAAGAGCCGATAGGCTCTTTCATATCAAAAACTCTCGAAAAAGATGTTACAACAAACTACGAAGAAGCCGTACTGGAAATTTATAAAAAAATGAGACCAGGCGAGCCTGTTGTTTTGGAAGGTGCAAAATCCTTGGTTGATAATATGTTCTTTAATTTAAGAAGATATAGTCTTGGAGATGTCGGAAGATTCAAACTTAACATGAAACTTAAGGTTGACACCCCAAATGAAGAAAAATATTTTGGGTTGCAGCAATCAGATATTGTCGAAATTATAAAATACCTAATTCATTTAGCTAAAAAAGACGAAGGATATGCAGATGATGATATTGATAGTCTTTCAAATAGAAGATTAAGATCTGTTGGCGAATTGATTCAAGCTGAAATGAGATACGGATTTTATCAATTAGAAAGACTAGCTCGTGAAAAAATGGCTTTACAACCAAGGGAAGTTTTGCCAGATCCTTCTGTCTTAATTTCTCCAAGACCAGTTTCGGCAAGAATAGTTTCGTTTTTGTCTTCTGGCCAACTTTCACAACTTTTAGGTGAATATAATCCTTTGGATTCCTTAGATCATAAAAGAAGGCTTAGCGTTATGGGCAAAGGTGGACTTACGAAGGAAAGAGCAAGTTATGCAGTTAGAGACGCTCATCCAACTCACTATGGAAAAATTGATGCTATCAGGAGTCCTGAAGGTCAGAATATTGGTCTTGTTACCTATCTAGCACTATATGCCAAAGTAAACAAATATGGATTTATAGAAACTCCATATGCAAAATTAACGAAAGATAAATCTGGAATGATGAAGGTAACTTCACAGGTTGATTATCTCGCGGCTTATGATGAAGAACACACAAACATAATCGGTGGTGACGTTATTGTAGATGAAAATGGTTTTATTTCCGAAAAACGTGTCCCAATTAGACGTGGTTTAGATTTCTTTATTGGGTTTGCAACTGATGCAGAATATATTGAAGTCGCACCTCAACAAATACTGGGAGTTTCAACAGGTCTTATTCCATTTATTGGAAATAATGATGTTGCTCGTGCTTTAATTACGGCTCAACAATCATCTCAGGCCGTTCCTTTAGTAAAAGCAGAAGAACCTATAATAGGAACAGGACTTGAAGGTTACATCGCTGATCAAGCTGGACTTACTGTTCGTGCAGAAGAAGATGGTGTTGCTGAATACGTAGATTCAAACAAAATAATTATCAAAGAAGGTCGTAAATCTCATGAATATAAGTTGGTGAAGTTTTCTCAATCAAATATGGATTCGAGTTATTCTCAAAATCCAGTTGTAAATGTTGGCACAAAAATTAAAAAGGGCGACTTATTGGCCGAGGGTCCTTCATCTAGTAATGGAGAATTAGCACTTGGAACAAATCTTAGAGTTGCATATATGAGTTATGATGGATTCAACTACGAAGACGCTTTTATTTTATCTGATCGTGTAGTTAAAGAAGACGTCTTGTCTTCAATAAATATATCTGATTATACGATTCAGGTTATGGATACAAAGCTTGGTCCTGAAGAATTAACAAATGATATTCCTAATGTTTCAGAAGATTCTTTGAGGAATTTAGATACAGACGGTATTGTCATTATTGGTTCACAAGTTAAATCAGGCGATATTCTCGTAGGCAAAATTGCACCAAAAGGACAGTCTGAACTTTCTGCTGAAGAAAGATTATTAAGAGCTGTTTTTGGTGAAAGAGTAAAAGAAGTAAAAGATAACTCATTAAGGTTGCCACATGGTAGATCAGGGGTTGTTATCGATGTAAAAGTCATGACTCCCCACGATAAAGAACAAATGTCAAAAGGTGTGTTAAGAGAAGTAAATGTTAAGGTTGCGGAATTTAGAAAAATCACAATTGGAGATAAACTTTCAAATAGGCACGGTCAAAAAGGAGTTATCGCAAAGATAGTTCCAGAAGCTGATATGCCATATTTGGCAGATGGAACATCTGTTGATGTTATCGTTTCACCAGCTTCTATTCTTGGACGTATGAATATTGGAAACATTCTAGAATCACATCTAGGTTGGGTTGGTTACAAAACTGGAAATAAATACGCAATGCCTCCTTTTAGAAAAGTTGAAGTTGAAACAATTGCTGAGGAACTTAAAAAAGCTGGACTTCCAGAGTCTGGTAAAACAACATTATTCGATGGACGAACTGGAGAGCCATTTGATCATGATGTGACTGTTGGTTCAATTTACATTTATAAATTGCATCATATGGCTGAAGAAAAAATTCATGCTAGATCAACAGGACCATATTCTTTGATTACTCAACAACCATTGGGTGGAAAGGCCCAATTTGGAGGCCAAAGGTTCGGGGAAATGGAAGTTTGGGCACTTGAAGGTTATGGAGCTTCCAATCTTTTGCATGAAATGTTGACAATTAAATCTGACGACATTAAGGGAAGATATGTTGCATTCCAATCAATTATTAAGGGATTGCCAATTCCTGACTCTCATGTTCCAGAATCATTTAAACTTTTGGTTAGGCAATTAAATGGTTTAATGATGGCAATAACTCCAATTGGAAGATCAGCTTCAGTTGAAGAAGAGGTGGAAACGCCAGTCGTTCTTGATTCAGAAGATGAAATAATCGAAAGACCTAGCGACACTGATAAACCAGACACAGTAGAAGTTGATAGTTCAGAAAAAGAATAAATTATTATGGAAGATCTAAATAAATTAAGAGATATCGATGCTTTAAAAATTACATTGGCATCTTCAGATGATGTATTGTCATGGTCCTACGGTGAGGTTACGAAACCAGAGACTATTAACTATCGTACTTTTAAGCCAGAGAAAGATGGTTTATTTTGCGAAAAAATATTTGGACCTGTAAAAGATTACGAATGTTATTGCGGAAAATATAAAAGAATAAGATATAAAGGTGTTGTTTGTGACAGGTGTGGTGTTCAAGTAACAACTTCAAAAGTAAGAAGAGAAAGAATGGGCCACATAAAGCTTGCTTCACCTGTTGCTCACGTTTGGTTTTTCAAAAATATTCCTTCTGTTCTAGCTAATGTTTTGGGGATTGCTCCAAGAAGCTTAGAACTTGTCATTTATTTTTCATCTTTTATAGTTACGGAAATTGACCAAGAGGCAAAAGAAGGGGTTTTTGAACAATTCGAAGACAAAATTCTTGAAGCAAGGAATTTGGTTCATGAAGAAATTGAAGCAAAGATAAAAGTCACCTTAGAAGAAGCAGAAGGAAAAGTTTCATCTCTTGATTCAAGGCCTCAAGATAAATGGGAGAAAACATTATTAGATAAGGCAGAAAAAATAAGACAAAAAGTTAACGAAAAAGTAGCAGAAATAAGAGAAAAAGAAGTCGAAGAACAAGAGAAGGCAGAGTTAGAACTTAAAAAGATAGAGAAGAAATTACATGAGGTTGAACTGTATACTGTTATGACTGACAAAGAATACATTTCTTTGGAAGAATACCTTGATGAATTTTGCGAAGTTTCAATCGGAGCTGAAGCAATTCAAAAAATATTAGCTGAACTTGATATACACAAAGTGGCTACTGATTTAAGAGAAGAGCTTTTGCATGCGAAGTCAACAAAGGCTGAAAAAATCAAAAAGAGATTAAAAACAATCGATAGTTTTATAAAAGGCGGAGTGAATCCTTACTCTACGATAATCTCATATTTGCCGGTTATTCCACCAGATCTTAGACCCATGGTTCAATTAGAAGGTGGAAGATTTGCAACTTCTGATTTGAATGATCTTTATAGAAGAATCATTAATAGAAATAATAGGTTAAAAAGGTTGATGGAACTTGGTGCTCCTGAAATTATTGTTCGAAATGAAAAAAGAATGTTGCAAGAAGCAGTTGACGCATTAATTGATGCTTCAAAAGTAAGAAAATCAAGAACAAGAGATAGAAAAACTTATAGGTCTTTAGCTGATTCTATAAAAGGAAAGCAAGGACATTTTAGATCCAACCTTTTGGGTAAACGCGTTGACTATTCTGGTCGTGCAGTTATTGTCGCTGGTCCTAATTTAAAGCTTGATGAATGTGGTTTACCAACCGAGATGGCTTTAGAATTATTTAAGCCGTTTTTAATCAGGGAACTTATGGAAAGAGGTTTTGCTCCTAATATGAAAACCGCTAAATCGGTATTAGAAGAAAAACCAGGAGAGGTATATTCGATATTAGAAGAACTTGTATCGAAAAGACCTGTTCTTTTAAATCGTGCACCTACATTACATAGATTAAGTATTCAAGCATTTTGGCCAAAATTGACAGATGGGAAAGCTATTCAGCTGCATCCTGTCGTTTGTGCAGGTTTTAACGCTGATTTTGATGGAGATCAAATGGCTGTTCATCTTCCACTTTCAGAAAGAGCGGTGAATGAAGCAAAAGACTTAATGCTTGCAAGCCACAACTTATTAAAACCCGCAGATGGTTCAGTCGTGACTATTCCATCAAAAGAAATGGTATTAGGTCTTTATTACATGACGACAGTTGATAAAGGACTTCCAGAATCAAAGACAATCTTTGCAGATAAAGAAGAAGTTTTAAGAGCTTATGGTAATAAGTCCGTGAATTTAAGACAAAAGATTAAGGTTATGATTTCCGGGGAAATTGTTGAGACAACGGTAGGATTTGTGATATTGAATAAAGTTATTCCTTCTGAATTCGGATATTTTAATAAGCTACTCGGAAAATCGGGCGTTAAAAACCTTGTTCAAGATTCATTAGATATTGCAGGAATATCAAAAACAGTCAAGTTGATTGATGATCTGAAATATTACGGATTTAGGTTTTCTACATTATCAGGTATTTCTTTATCAATTTTTGATTGCGGGAAGCCTTCTGATATGGATGCGGTTTTGAAATCTGCACACGGTGAAATTGCCCAGATCGAGCAGAATTATCATATGGGTTTGATAACTCAAGGCGAAATGAGCAAGATGAGCCATAAGGTATGGCAGGGAGTAACTGATCATTTTGATGAAACTATAATTGGTGCAATGGATGATGAAAATCCAGTAAAGATAATTATTGCCGCTGGTGCAGGTAAAGCTTCTCCAGCACAGATGAGACAAATTTCAGCAATAAAAGGATTAATCGCTGATCCATCTGGAAGACTTATTGATATGCCAGTTCTTGGTAATCACGCAGTTGGTATGTCTAGTTTTGATTATTTCTTAGCAGGGAGAGGTACTAGAAGAAACTACATGGATAAAGGTCTTGGAACTGCAGATGCAGGGTATTTAACAAGAAGGCTTGTTAATATTGCCCAAGATGTAATGATTAGAACAGAAGATTGTGGTACCAAAGCAGGTAGAACAATAAGACGTGGACAAGACGTTCCTTTGCATCAATGGTATCTAAGACTTATTGGCAGATATTCTGCTGAAGACGTGAAGTTTGGATCAAAGGTAATTATAAAAAGAGGTCAATTGATTACGAAGGCAATGGCCGAGGAAGTCAACAACTCCAAAACTGATAGCGTTAAAATTAGGTCAGCTTTGACTTGTGATGCTATGTATGGTGTTTGTTCAAAGTGTTATGGAACAGATCTTTCAACTAACAATGATGTTGTCGTTGGAACTGCTGTAGGTATTATCGCAGCTCAATCAATTGGGGAGCCAGGTACACAGCTTACAATGAGAACTTTCCATAGCGGTGGAATTGCTGCAAAAAATATTACGCAAGGTCTTCCAAGGATTGAAGAATTATTTGAAGCTAGAAGGCCAAAATCTCAAGCGGTTATGTCCTCAATCACAGGAAAAGTTGCGATTGATCAAGGGGACGTTACAAAGATTACTATTGTTCCTACAAGTAAGGATGATGAAGAAGAAGCATATATCGTTGAGAAATCGATGGAGATTATTGTTTCTGATGGTGATCTTGTGGTTCCAGGCACAAAATTAACAGAAGGAGCTTTGAATTTGCAAGATATGTATGAAGCTTTAGGATCTATGCTTGTACAACTTTATGTTTTGGAAGAGGTTCAACAAGTTTATGGATCACAAGGTGTTGCGATTAATGACAAACATGTCGAAGTAATTATTAGACAAATGTTTAATAGAGTCAGGATTAAAAAACAGGGTGACACGTCACTCTTACCAGGCGATATTGTGAGCGTGTTTAAATTGATTTCTGAGAATGATGAAATAAAAGCAAAAGGTGGAACTCCAGCAGAGGCAAAACCTGTGTTATTAGGAATTTCTAAAGCTTCTAGAATGTCAGAAAGTTGGCTTGATGCCGCTTCATTCGAAGAAACTTCTGGTGTATTAACTGAAAGCGCAATTTCTGGTAAAGTTGATCATCTTATCGGACTCAAAGAAAATGTTATAATTGGTCGCAGGATTCCAGTCGGTGAGGCTGCAAGGATCGATATGATAAGGTAAATATTATGCCAACAATAAATCAATTAGTAAGAAATAACAGAAAAAAGAGGAAGGCAAAGGTTTCGACTCCAGCTCTTTCTGTTATGTATAACACAAAAAAAAGAGAATATATAAAGACAGAATCATCTTTTAAAAGAGGGGTTTGTGTAAGTGTTAGAACAACGACTCCAAAAAAGCCAAACTCTGCTTTAAGAAAAGTTGCTAGAGTTAGGTTATCAAATAGGAGGGAAGTTACAGCTTATATTCCAGGTGAAGGTCATAATTTACAAGAGCATTCTGTTGTTTTAATTAGAGGTGGAAGAGTAAAAGATCTTCCTGGAGTTAGATATACAGTCGTTAGAGGAACTTATGACTTGCAAGGTGTTGCAAATAGAATGAATAGCAGGTCACGTTATGGTGTCAAAAAGTCAAAGACGAAAGGGGCAGAATAATATGTCACGCGGGAGAATAGCAGCCAGGGAACCAAAAGAGCCAGATACAAAATATAAATCAAGAGTAGTTTCTAAATTTATAAATATGGTTATGCTTGGTGGCAAGAAATCTACTGCAAGAAAAATTGTTTATACTATGCTCGAATCAATTGATAATGAAGACGTAAAAGAAGCAAGAAGATATTTTGAGGAAGCTGTTAAAAACGTAATGCCAGAAGTTGAAGTTAGAACAAGAAGAGTTGGTGGCGCAAATTATCAAGTCCCAGTACCTGTTAAGCATGATAGAGCAGAGACTGTCGCAATGAGATGGATTTTAACAGCTGCAAAAAATCAAAAGGGATCTCCAATTTCCGTGACATTATCAAATGAAATAAAATCTGCATATAGTGGAGAAGGTTCAGCTGTAAAAAAGAAACAAGAAACACACAAAATGGCAGAAGCGAATAAGGCTTTTGCTCATTTCAAATGGTAATATAAGGGTAGCCCTTTTTGTCACTTTTTGTCAAACAGCGACAGTATGTATCGATCCAACACACTTCAAGCGATAGGTTTAACAATATCCGATATTAAACTTTCTAGTGCTAGAATGATTGTGTGTTTCTAAACGAAAAGTGTGGTATTTTTGGAATTTATGGTAATCAAAGTGATGCTTCTAGGCTTGTTTATTATGGGCTTTGGGCACTGCAACATCGTGGGCAAGAAAATTCAGGAATCGCATCTTCAACCGGCCGAAAAATATATTGTCATAAAGGACAAGGACTTGTAGCTCAAGCTTATAGGGAATCCGATTTTAAAACTCTTAGAGGAAATATTGCGATAGGCCATAACAGGTATTCCACTTTCGGAAAATCGCAAATCGATCATGCACAACCAGTATATACACAACAAAATATAATGGCTTCGGCTCACAATGGAAATCTTCCTATTGTAAGTAAACTGAAAAGATTTTTGAAGAATGCTGGTCTTCCAACTGACGGGTTAAATGACTCCGAGATGATGTATAAGGCAATTGAATATTGGCTAATTAAGGGAAAAAATATCGAGGATGCCATAAAGTTATCTTTTCCACTTTTCCATGGTGCGTTTAGTCTTTTAGTAATGACGAAAAAGGAATTGGTTGCAGTAAGAGATGCAAATGGTATCAGGCCACTTTGTATGGGAAGAGTAAATGGATCATATGTCTTTGCTTCTGAAACTTGTGCGCTTGATACAATTGGTGCTGAATTTGTTCGAGATGTTGCTCCTGGGGAAATGGTTGTTGTCGATAAAGATGGGCCGAGATTTGTTCAGATTCAGAAAGGCAAAGAAAGGTTGGATATTTTTGAATATATTTATTTTGCGCGTCCAGATTCCTATTTACAAGGAAAAAGTATTTATCAGATCAGAAAAAATTTAGGAATAGCTTTGGCAAGAAAGGTAAAGATTTCTGCAGATATGATAATTCCGGTTCCGGATTCTGGGATTCCTGCAGCAATAGGATTTTCACAGGAATCAGGAATAAAACTTGAAGAGGTGTTGGTTAAAAACAGGTACATTCATAGAACTTTTATACAACCATCTCAAAGGCAAAGGTCAAGTGGTGTCAAAATGAAGCTAAATTTGATAAAGGAGGTTGTCAAGGGGAAGCGAGTAATTTTGATTGATGATTCGATTGTCAGAGGAACTACATCAAAATTACTCGCGGAAATATTAAGATCTGCTGGTCCAAAAGAAATACATATGGTTATAACTTCTCCGCCTGTAAAATTCCCAGATTTTTATGGAATCAATACTCCAAAGAAAAAGGATCTTGTTGCTGCTAATATGTCTATTGAGCAATTGAGAAAATATATAGGCGTGGATTCGCTAACTTTTTTAACTCTAAAAGAAACTATCGATGCGATCGGCGTTCCCAAAAATAAATTATGTACATCATGCTTTGATGGGGAATATCCAGTAAAGGTGCCAGTTTTTTAATATCGGATATAACGCTTGCCTTGCTCGCTACCAATTCTCGCTTTGCTTCGAATTGTAAAGTTTATTGGCAAAGCATTGTCATAATTTTAAACCTTCGGAGTTTAGATTTGTTAAGATGGTGGCCAATCACTCGATATATCACTAATAGCTGAAGTCCGTGCATGAAAGTTGCAATCGCCATTAATATCATGTGGAAAAACGTGAATGGGAGTATCAAGAGTGTGTTTGTTATGAATATTATTAAAAGATATGGAGTCAAACACATCAATGCATAGGTTACAAGTCGAATTAAGTTCTCGATATATTTGCCTTTCTTAAATTTCATATCGCTTGGTGAAACAGAAGTATCTTTAGTGAATTTTTTGGAAAGTTTAGCAATGAATAAATCAAACAGTGCAACCGGAGTATAAACGAAGACGAGCATAAACATAAAAATTCCTGCTAATCCAAATAAAATATACTGATCTACATGAAAGCCAATCTTCAACATTATTGATCTTATAAACATTGGATTAAAGAAAACCTCGTCATAGAAGCTTAACCAATGAAAAACCACCGTGGCAATGATAAGCTTTAAGTTAAGATATGCAAGGTCAGTCAAGTTAAAATGTTTCATGGATTTTAATTAGTATCTCAAAATTTTTTATAACACCAAGTGATTCGCCTTGATCTGCTAGTACAACTAATTCTTCTATCGGATTTACGCTATAGTCGATGTTATTTGGATCAAAATCATAAATATCGTAAAGGTTTATATCAACCTTGTAGTGTGAATTGCCATCTTTGTTTGCTGTATAACTTATTTTTTTAATTCCGTGAATAGCGGAATATAAATCCCACGAATTGAAAATAATTGTATTTTCAGGTGTGTTTCCCGTGAATATTTCATCAATAAGAAGACCATTTTTAATCTTTTCTTTTATTAGGGTAATGATTTTTTTATATTCACTGTCCTTTTTTATTAGCTGTGCAAGTTTGCTTCTATTTCCAAAGACAAGGTTTTTAGGATTTCGACTTATTGCGTTCCGCATAAATTCTGCAGTGTATTTCATTTTAGCAATTTGCATAATGTTGGAGAAAGACTGAAGACTTAAATAAATAAAGTCTTTTTGAAAAGAAGCGTCGGAGAGTTCTGATAGATTGGAATAGTTTTCTGAAAATTCAATGTTCATTTGTTGAATAGTTGGGTTTTGGTCATACCAAATTTCAATAGAGTTTTCTAGGGATGCAAAACTTTCTCCTTTTGTTGTTAAGGTCTTTGTGGACCTTTGAAGTTGATCTCCTGAAAAATAGAAGTTCTTGTATTTGTCTGCCGTTGGAGCTTTTTCGTTTTGAATTATTCTTCCATTTACTAATACCTTTAGATTGTCTCCATCTGTTGAGCTTTTCTGTTTTCCACTTTGTGCAGATGCGATAATTTCCAAGTTACGAGGAGCTGGGCCAATAAAAATGAAGCTCATCCAGGGTATGCCTGATCTATCCACATCATTTGCATTATCTGGTTTTAAGTCGTTGAGGCTAAATGTTTCATTAGTACCAAATCTATAAAATTCAATTGAATCTAGATGTGGCTTTCTGTCGGCATAAAATTGCAATTGGTTATCACCTACTTGAGTTGCATAAAAAAATATATATACGATTTTGGAATTACCTTTTAATGTTGCTCCATTCCATGAAGCGGCGTTGTCAAATCCTTTATAATGTTCTTTTCCTTGTGGAATTTCATATTTTCCTAGCTCGTAGTCGTTTAGCACCATACGCAAGTCGTCATCGTCTGTGGAATCTTTCTGTTTGGCGTTTTTTGCACTTGCTATAATTTTGATTAAATGCCAGCCTCTTTCTACACACAAAAGTGATGTTTCTGCTTCTTTCCATTCGTAATTATCTCCGCCTGGAGCTGTAAGATTGAAGGCTTTTGCAAACAGCTTTTTCATCAAAGCAATCTAGCATTTAAGTGGGACGTTATCAATCTCATTAATATCCGATGTTATTTCATTGACTTTGATTGTTGATATCCATAAACTTTTAAATATATGGAAGATAAGATTCCCCAAGAAGAGGTTTTAGAAGAAATCCCACAAACTACAATAAAAACAAAGAAGCCAGTTAATAGAAAAGTAATTTTGGTTTTGCTTGGATTAGTGATTGCACTTGGATTGGCATTGACATATGTTTCATATCTTTTAAATAACTCGAGGACGTTTATTGTTGAGAATACTCCAATATCGGAAGTTGTGGCACCAGGATCCCCCGAATCACAAGGAATCTCCGAAGATCCAACTGCAAATTGGAAGACATATACGAATGAAGGATATGGATTTGAGTTTAAATATCCAGCAACTTTTCATGTTCGTGAAGACTTGGGGCCAAATTTCGTAATGGGTTTGAGTAGACCTGCTGGTATGACAAAGGAAGCACCTTTTCCCATATTAAGATTGAGACATATTGTGTTGTCAAAATCTTCCACGTATCAAAAAACTTTGATAGACGATGTTATCTATGATGGATCTGGATTGCATCCCCAAATGATGATTTAGAAAACTGGTTGAAAATGAATGATTTCTATATCAGTGCAATGTCAGGAGCACCTCTGTCAACAAGAAAAATTTCTATAAATGGCAATAATCAAGGGTTGGAGTTGGAATATAGGGGAAGTGGAAAGTCATATATTCTGACAGATTACAAAAAAGTATTTTTTGCATACTATGGTCCTGACTACTCTGAATATAGTTCAGTGTTCAGCCAAATCCTCTCGACGTTTAAGTTTGTTTCTGTGGACGCGAAAGTACCTGGCCAAACTGATCTTATCGTTCCGCGTCCTAAGTCCGATGCGGAGGAGGTTTCTACAAAGGCAACGAAGTATACTTTTTCCTATACGCCTAGTTTTGTTAAGTCTGTGAAGCCTATTACTGATCCATATTACAATGTCGATTTCGCTTTATCTAGCGGCGCTAATTTATCTATATCAATTCCGTTTATGGGTGAAGCAACAGTGTTTGATAAAAAACCAAATTTGAAAATTATTGAAAATTATAATTTTAAAGATAAGATTTATCGCATTAAACATAATGATTCAGAAAATACGTATCGATATGTTACAGGGTATTCCGAAGACATGGATGATTGTGGTTTTGTTGATGATTCACATTTTGCATGTGGTGATGGTGACTCACTTTTAGGTGAAGGAATCTTTAGTATATCGTGCGTTGCAAGTTCCCCTGCTGCATTAAAAGGTTGCGATGATTTTATGAAAAATCTAAATATTTCAGTTAGCGTTATTGATTTATAGATAATGCCCAAGGATATTCCAAATCTCATTTCAACTTCTAAGCCAGATTATGTCGCAAAAAGGCTTATTATTGTTTTGTTTTCTGTGATTATTTTACTTGGAATTTCTAAAGACCCTTTTGAAAATTGGACGTTATATACAAATGATGATGCAGGATTTTCGTTTAAATATCCAAGTGCGTGGGAATTAAACGGAAAGATGTTTATTTCGCCAAATAAAAGTGAATCTTTGACGGTTTTCGTTAATACTCCAATTGGATTTGAATGTTATAAAAGAACTTCAGTAGAAAATATTAATATCGGCCAAATTAAAGGTACAAAAGAAAATTATCAAGGAGTATCGAGTGATCTTTGCGGAAACTCTGATTCAGAAATGATGACTATAAATTTTCGTTTAAACTCAAAGGTTATTAATTTTTTATATTCAATAAATAAGGATGTTTTAACAGTTGACCCTGGGAATTTCGACAAAATAATTTCAACAATTGAATTTAATAATCCCGTGTTAAATTGAGGTTTTGGTGACATTATCTCTTTATTTTAATTTCCTGTTTCCCAAAATTTAATACTCTTTTCAGTATTTATTCATTTCCATTTACTAGTATTGGTTTATGGCAGAACAAATGTTATTCACCAAGAGCTCTTCAAAAAACATAGATATTTTAAAGGAGAGTAATAAATTAATCGGTGATTTTGCTATAAAAGGCCTGCCAAGTGAGGAGCGCCCTAGGGAACGGTTGCTGTTAAAGGGTCCGTCGGCTTTGTCAACGAGTGAACTTTTGGCAATTGTTATTGGAAAGGGCGCTCCTGGGATCTCTGCAGTTATGCTTTCTCAAAAAATAATTTCTGCATTTGGCGATTTAAATTCTTTATGTAAAGTTTCGGTAACAGAGCTTTTAGCATTTAATGGCGTGGGTTTAGCAAAAGCCTGTCAAATAATGGCAATTGCGGAAATTTCAAGAAGGCTTTCTGGAGCTCCAGTTTTAAAATCGCAAATATATTCTTCGTCAAAGAGTCTTTATCATTTAATAAGACCTCATTTGACTAATAAAGATCGTGAACATTTCTTGGTTGTGGCATTAGACTCTAGGCGGCGATTAATCGCGGTTGATAATATCTCAATCGGAACAATTAATCAAAGTCTTGTCCATCCGCGCGAGGTTTTCAAGGTTGCGATTAATCGCCGCGCATCTTTTATCGTAATTGCTCACAATCACCCATCCGGTGATACAAGCCCAAGTTCCGAAGACTTGGCAGTAACAAATCGACTTGTGGCTGTTTCCCATACAATCGGAATTCCAATTTTGGATCATCTGATAGTTTCTGATTCTGGTTATCTGTCGTTTAAGCACGAAGAATACATAGTGTAGGTATGTGTTAATATATTCGTAATGGCAAAAACAGTAACAATATCGGAATTAAGAATAGATCAAAGGATACAAAATGAAGCCTTTTCACTGAAAGAATTTGAGAAGAAAGTTAGCAGGGTAGGCAAGTATTACTATAATATTTTGCTTGGAGATAAAACCGGCGAAATTCGCGGAAAACTTTGGAGCGAAAATGTCGATTCTTCTTTGGAATCATTAACACCTGGGGAAATAGTTTCTATTACTGGTTATATTCAAGAATACGCAGGAAAGCCACAAATCATTGCAGAAAAAATTACTGTGGTAACAGATATGGCCCCGGAAGAATTTCTTCCCGTCACTTCAAGAGATCGATCCATGATGAGAGAAGATCTTGAATCTGGTATGCAGACTGTCAAAAATCCTCATTTAAAACAAATCTTAGATTTGTTTTGGAATGACGAATCTTCACGTGATAATTATTTGAATTTTCCAGCTGGCATGTATGTCCATCATGGCTACGTCGGTGGACTTTTGGAACACGTTTGGGAAATGTGGCAGTTGAGTCAGCCATTTTTGAATATTTATGCGAATCTAGACAGGGATCTATATTTTGCGGGACTATTTTTCCACGATGTAGGAAAGCTTGAAGAACTAAATATTGTTGGAGCTACGATTGTTATGACAAAAGAAGGCTCTTTGAATGGTCATGTTGTTCAAGGTGCACTTAAGGTTCAATCATTAATTAATCAAATTCCAGATTTCCCAGAAGACCTAAGGGTAAAATTACTCCATCTAATATTAAGTCACCAAGGACACCTTGAATTCGGCAGTCCTGTCAAGCCTTTGATGCTTGAAGCTTTGATATTAAGTATGGTCGATACAAATGGAGCTGATATGAATCAGGCAACAAAACACATAGAAAAACAAGCAGATTCTGATGATGATTTTACCGACTATCACAAACAACTTGGTAGAAGCTTATATAAAGGTAGCTAAATCAACCGAAATCATTGCATAGTTTAGTTATATATGTTTAAATATCCGTCGTATGGCTGATGTTCACGTTGCCGATCAGGCACAAAAATACCCAATTAATAAGATTAGAAATATAGGAATTATTGCACACATAGATGCAGGTAAAACTACTACCACTGAGGCAATTCTTTATATGACAGGATTAAAGCACAAGATTGGAGTTGTTCATGATGGAGATACATCAACAGACTGGATGGTACAAGAAAAAGAGCGCGGTGTAACTATCGTCTCTGCTGCTATAACTTCATTTTGGAAAGGTTTCAGGGTTAATATTATTGATACGCCAGGACATGTCGATTTTACTGCTGAAGTAGAAAGGTCTTTGCGTGTTTTAGATGGTGCAGTTGTTGTCCTAGACGGCAAGATGGGAGTTGAAGCTCAAACCGAAACTGTTTGGAGGCAAGCTAATAAATATAAAGTTCCAAGAATTTTTGCAATAAATAAAATAAACCAAATTGGTGGAAATTTTGACAAAACATTAGCTTCTATAAAAAATAGATTAACACCAAATGCTTTCCCGATTATTCTCCCTATTGGATTTGAGAAAGAAATTAA
Source organism: candidate division WWE3 bacterium CG_4_9_14_0_2_um_filter_35_11 (assembly GCA_002789015.1). Lineage (GTDB taxonomy): Bacteria > Patescibacteriota > WWE3 > 2-01-FULL-39-13 > 2-01-FULL-39-13. Next base: position 41,336 of record PFSJ01000026.1, read on the forward strand.
TGGATGGGTTGATCTTGTAGAGCGAAAAGGCTATAAATATAGCGATTATTCTGATAAGGATGTTGTAGAGACTGATATTCCAGAAAGCATGAAAGATCAGGTTGAAAAGTACAGAACAGAGCTTATTGAAAAAGCTGTTGAATCAGATGAAAAATTAATGGAAAAATATTTAGCTGGTATAGAGCTTTCTGTAGCTGAAATAAAATCTGCCATAAGAATAAGTGTTATAGATTTTGATACGCATTTTTATCCGGTCGTTGCCGGCGACTTTAGAGGTATCGCTGTAAAACTTATTTTAGACGCAGTGACGGATTATTTACCATCGCCTCTCGAAGTTGTTCCAGCTGAGGGCATAAATTTAAAGACAAATGAAACAGTGATTTGTAAACCTGATGCGAACGAAGACTTTGCAGCACTTGCATTTAAAGTCGTAACTGATCCATATGTTGGACGTCTCGTTTATTTTAGAGTTTATTCTGGCTCAGTTGAGGCAGGTTCCTATATTTATAATTCAACAAAAGATAATAAAGAAAGAGCTGGACGTATAGTGCTGATGCATGCAAATGATCGCGAAGAAGTAAAAGTTGTTCGTGCTGGAGAAATTGCAGCAGTAGTAGGACTAAAGGAAACCGGGACCGGAGATACGCTTTGTGATGAAGATAAACCAATTTTGCTTGAAAGAATTACATTTCAAGAGCCAGTTATCTCGATGGCTATTGAACCAAAAACAAAATCTGATCAAGAAAAAATGGGCCTTGCATTAAAGAAACTTTCTGATGAAGATCCAACTTTTCATATTTCGAATGATCCTGATTCTGGACAAACATTAATTTCTGGAGTTGGAGAATTTCAGTTAGAAATTAAGGTTGACCTCTTAAAAAGAGATCATGGTGTAGATGTTACTGTGGGTGCTCCACAAGTTGCATTTAGGGAAACTATAAAATCTGAAGTTAAAGTTGAAGGTAAATATATACGACAATCTGGTGGACGTGGCCAATATGGTCATGTTTATTTAAGGCTTAAGCCAAGGGAAAGAGGCGAAGGCTTTATCTTTTTGAATGAGATTGTTGGTGGTTCGATTCCTAGAGAATATATTCCAGCAATCGAAAAAGGAGTGAAAGACGCACTGTCAAAAGGTGTTCAGTGGGGTTACCCGCTTGTAGATATTGAGGTTGCCGTATATGATGGTTCATATCACGATGTTGACTCTTCTGAAATGGCTTTCCATATTGCCGCAAGTACAGCACTTCAAGAAGGAGCAAAGAAAGCAGGTATGAATTTGCTTGAACCAATTATGACTATTGAAGTTGTAACTCCTGACGAATTCATGGGAGACGTAATTGGTGACCTTTCCTCAAAGAGAGCAATTGTTGAAGGTACGACACAAATAAGTGGAGCGCAGGTTATAAAAGCTCAAGTTCCGCTTTCGGAAATGTTTGGGTATATAACAAATTTGCGTGGAATGTCACAAGGCCGAGCTTCATTTAGCATGGAGCCAAGCCATTATGACGTTGTTCCAGCGAATATCGCAGAGAAGCTAAAACTTGCGTAATCGGATTTTGCTATTGGTGTTGAATATTTAGTGTTATATTGATAAAATTGCATACAGCGATTTTAGTAGATAGTTTATTTTCTAGGGATATGCTAAAAACTTAGTTTTTGGTCTATCCATAAAAAAACAAAAATATGGTATTTGACAGAAGTAAACCACATGTCAACATTGGAACCATTGGTCATGTTGATCATGGAAAGACAACCCTGACGGCCGCAATAACAAAGATGCTGGCAGGTAAAGGACTGGCTGATTTTAAGGCATTCGAAAATATCGATAATGCTCCAGAGGAAAGAGCTCGTGGAATTACTATTAATGTATCCCACGTCGAGTATAGTACTGAAAAAAGACACTACGCTCATATTGATGCTCCAGGTCATGCTGACTACATCAAGAATATGATTACAGGTGCGGCTCAAATGGATGGAGCTATATTGGTTGTATCTGCAGCAGATGGACCAATGCCTCAAACCAGAGAGCATATCTTACTAGCAAGGCAGGTCGGAGTTCCAAAATTAGTAGTTTTTTTAAATAAAGCAGACGTTGTAGAAGACGAGAGCTTAGTAGAGCTTGTAAAAGAAGAGCTCAAAGAATTATTGGTTAAGTATGAATACGAAGCAGACACTCCAATGATAGTTGGGTCAGCATTAAAAGCTTTAGAAGGTGATGAAAAATACCTAAAATCAATTGAGGAATTAATGGATGCAGTAGATTCATGGATTCCAACTCCTGTAAGAGATTTGGAAAAACCATTCTTATTACCAGTCGAAGACGTATTTTCTATCAAAGGTAGAGGAACAGTTGCAACTGGTCGTATAGAGAGAGGTAAAATTAGTGTTAATGATGAGGTTGAAATTGTTGGAATTAAAGCGACAAGAAAGAGCGTTGTTACTGGGGTTGAAATGTTCAATAAATCGTTGGACCAAGGTTTGGCCGGAGATAATGTTGGTATCTTGTTAAGAGGTGTAGAGCGTGATGATATAGAAAGAGGTCAAGTTATTGCTATTCCTGGAAGTATTACTCCTCATACTAAGTTTGAGGCAAAGATATACGTTCTTACAAAAGAGGAAGGTGGAAGACACACGCCATTTTTCCCAGGATATAGACCTCAATTCTATATTAGAACAACAGACGTTACTGGTGACGTTACTCTTCCAGAGGGAGCCGAAATGGTTATGCCTGGAGATAATGTAGAGATTACTGTGGAGTTAATAACTCCGGTTGCAGTTGAAGAAGGTCTAAGGTTTGCAATTAGAGAGGGAAGCAAGACTGTCGGAGCAGGCGTTGTATCAAAGATAATAAAGTAAGATAAATCGGCGGGGAATTTCATGAACTTCATGAAATTCCCCGCCTTACAGTTTGCACATTATGGCTAAAGAAAATAACAACAAAAAGGACAATAATAATAAATTGAGGGTTAAGCTTAAATCTTATGATGTAGGCACTATTGACCAAAGTACTCAGAGGATTGTTGATGTGGCAATAAGAACTGGTGCAAAAATCTCTGGTCCGGTTCCGTTACCAACGAGAGTAGAGATATTTAGCTACCAAAGAGCCGCGAATAATGATAAAAGATCATTTGAGCAATTTGAAAGAAGAACTCACAATAGAATCATCGATATTTTAGATCCTACCGCGAATACAATTGCAGAGTTGTCTAATCTTAAGTTGCCTACTGGAGTTGGAATAACAATTAAAAGTTAAGGCACTATCTCAATGAGATTTGCATCAATGTATGAAACAAATGAAGCTTACAAGCAACAATTACAAAAGAATAAATTTATTAAAAGTTGGGATGTCTCAGCAATTTTCAGATGATTCAAGGGTTGTTCCATACACTGGTTTAAAACTTATTAACCAAGAAGATAAGATTTTGTTTGATTCCTGTGAAGTTAATACAAAGTTAAATGTGACTGGCGTAACAAAAGGACGTGGATTTTCTGGTGTTATGAAAAGATGGAATTTCCATGGAGGTCCTAAAACACATGGTCAATCCGATCGCAGCCGTGCACCTGGATCTATTGGAACTCAGGGCCAAGGGAGAGTTATTCCTGGTAAAAAAATGCCTGGAAGATATGGAAATGATAAACATTCTATTGTTACTAAGTATTTGGGATATGATGAATCGTTAGGATTGATTAAAATAAAAGGTTGTGTTCCGGGAAGCAGAAATTCAAAGGTTACTGTTTATCTTCCTTTAGATTTATTGAAAAAAGGTTAAAATGAAAATTAAATTATTCGATTACAACGGAAAAGAAACTGGAGATGTAAATATTACAAGCATTGATGGAGTTGAGAAAGTTAATGTTGATTTGATATCTCAATACATTAGATCTTTTTTGTTGAGCCAAAGACATGGAACTGTAAAAGTTAAAGGTAAGGGTGAAGTAAGGGGTGGTGGTAAAAAACCTTGGAGACAAAAAGGAACAGGACGTGCAAGATCTGGTTCAAACAGGTCTCCTCTTTGGGTCGGCGGTGGAGTTTCACACGGTCCAAGTCCTAGGAACTGGGCATCTGATTTATCTAAGAAAATGAAGAAGGTTGCTTTTATTCATTGTGTATTTGCAAAAGTTCAAGAAGGAAGTGTTAGAGCTTTTTCATACAATGACGAGGAATTTTCAACAAAAAACGCAATGGTTTTTTTAAAAAATCTTGGAAATGACTCCCAAATTCTAATTGTTCATAATAGTGACGATAAATTATTTAGATCTTTTAGGAATTTGGCATTAGTTGATATCAAAAGTGTTGAAAATTTGAATGTTTTTGACGTGTTTAAAGCTAAGAATGTTATGTTTGAGGAAAAATCAATTGAGGCTTTAAATAGGAGGTTATCATGAATTATTCAGAAATCCTAAAATCAGTAATCATCACAGAAAAAGGTGCAACAAACGTGAAGAAAGGTAATAAATATACTTTTCTAATTACCGACTCTGCGACAAAAGGTCAAGTTAAAGAGGCAGTTGAAACTTTATATAAAGTTAAGGTGATTTCCGTAAATACTCTTAAAAATAAAGGTAAAATTAAACGTAGTATGGTAAAAAATAGAGTTGAATTCAAGACATCCTATGTAAAAAAGGCGATTGTTCAGCTGGATCCAAAAAATACATTGAAATTTTATGACGGAGGTAAAGAATGATTAAGAAAATGAAACCAACAAGCCCAGGAAGAAGAGCTCAATCGTACTTAAAAAATGGAAATGGGTCAACGAAGTCTACAAAAGCTGTAAGAAAGAACCTGACTTCTGCCTTAAAAGGGCCAGTCGCAAGGTCCGCAGGTAGGATATCGATTCAATGCAGATGGAGGGGTGCAAAAAGCAGATATAGATTAATTGATTTCAAAAGAAGTAAATATGAAGTTGAAGGAACCGTTGAATCTTTTGAGTATGATCCAAACAGGTCATGTGATATAGCATTGATTTTGTATGTTGATGGAGATAGACGATATATTTTGGCTCCTAATGGTTTGAAAATTGGAGATAATGTCAAATCAGGAGAAAGTGTTGATATTGTAACCGGGAATGCATTGCCATTAAAGCAAATTCCAGTTGGGGTGCCTGTCCATAATCTTGAAATGTATCCAAAAGCTGGTGGTAAATTTATTAGAGGAGCTGGAACCGCTGCTTACGTAACAGCCAAGGAAGGTAAATATGTTGATATAAAATTGCCAAGTGGGGAAATAAAGAAGTTTTTGGGGGATTGTTATGGTACTATAGGGCAAATCGGAAACGAAGAGCACAAGCTCGTTTCGCTTGGAAAAGCGGGAAGAGCATATCATATGGGGAAGAGACCGAAAAATAGAGGTAAGGCAAGGTCTGATGGGCATCCACACGGTGGTTCATACAGTAGAAGAGTTGGAAGGCAGCCTGTCGACCAGTGGGGGAACCTCGCAAAAGGTGGAAAAACACGAAAACGAAAACATACTAATAAGTTTATAGTCAAGTCTAGGAGGTTGCGAAAGTAATATCATGTCTAGATCATCTAAAAAAGGTCCATTTGTTGACGAAAAACTAATGAAGAAGGTTATAAAAGCGAAGGAAGATCGTAGCATAAGGTCGATTAAAACTTGGGCGAGATCTTCAAGCATTACGCCAGAGATGGTTGGCATGACTTTTGATGTTCATAATGGAAAAAAACATTTGCCGGTATTTGTTTCTGAATCTATGGTGGGCCATAAGCTTGGTGAATTCGCATTAACTAGAACGTTTAGAGCTCACGCAAAGAAAAAGGGTGTTTAATTTTGCTAAATAAAATATTTAATAAATTATGGAAGAAAAAAAGATAATTAAAAGTAAACATGCAGGCATAGACCTTTCTTCTACGAAGATAATGCCAATTGCTAGATATATCAGAGGAAAGACTGTTTCTGACGCTTTAGCTTTTTTGCACTTTAATGAGAAAAAGGCTTCTGGTATCATTTACCACATTGTTAAATCTGCAATTGCTAACGGAGTTTCGAACCTGAAAATAGATAGTCAGGATTTATATGTAAAAGATGTTGTTGTTGGTCCTGGGAAATCGCGAAAATGGAGAAGATACAGGGGTAAAGGAAGCATGAATCCTATACTTAGGAGAACTAGCAATGTAACTGTTGTACTTGATGTTAAGGAGAATAAATAAATGAGTCGAAAGATAAATCCTACAGGTTTAAGAGTTGGCGTAACAAAAGGTTGGAAGTCAATTTGGTTTGCTGAAGGCTCTAGATATGCAGATGGAGTTATTGAAGATTATAAGATAAGGTCATATTTAGGAAAAGCCTTAAGATCAGCTGGACTTTCTGCAATTATTATTGAAAGATCCTTGAAGGCCGTAAAGCTTTTGATAAAAGTTTCTAAACCGGGGGTTGTTATCGGAAGAAAAGGTTCGGGATTGGCTTTAATCAGGGAAGGAATCAAGAAAATTACTAGTTCAGATATTGATTTGCAGGTAGAAGAGGTTTTGAAGCCAGAAGCAGATGCAAAGATAGTAGCTGAATTTATCGCAATGCAACTTGAAAGACGTGTTCATGCAAGAAGAGCCATAAATGCCGCAGCTGATAAGACCGTAGATGCTGGCGTAAAGGGAGTCAAGATTCAAATTAGAGGTACTGTTCATGGGCCAAATTCAATTGCTACAGAAGAAGTTGTTAGTAGAGGTTCGGTTCCTACACAGACATTAAGAGCTGATATTGATTTTGCACGTGCTATTTCGTATACAAGAGGTGGTACTATCGGAATAAAAGTTTGGATATATAAGGGTGAAGTTAATGAAAAAGTTATATAAACGATTATGTTGATACCTAAAAGAACAAAATTTAGAAAAGATATGAGAGGTAAAAACAGAGGTTTAAGCCAAAGGGGAAATTCCTTGAATTTTGGTGAATTTGGGCTAAAGGCTATTGACCGAGGGTTTTTGACTAGTAGACAAATCGAATCTGCAAGAAAAGCAATTGCAGGCGCAACAAAACGTGGAGGGAAAGTTTGGATAAGAATATTTCCTGCAAAACCAATCACGATGAAACCATTAGCAGTCAGAATGGGAAAAGGAAAGGGCGCCGTTGATCATTATGTTGCTGTTATTAAGCCTGGGAAAATTTTATTTGAGATGTCTGGGTTAGAGTCTATAGTTGCGAAGGAAGCGTTTAGGCTTGCAGCAGAAAAACTTCCAATGAAAACTAAATTTATTAGTAACGAATAAATATTATGGAAAAAATTGATACTCTTAGAAAACTGGATATAGAAAAGCTTAAGACAACGTTATCAGAAGCTAGAGAAAAACATATGGATAAAAGATTAAACAAGGGATTTGCAAAAGTTAAAGATACAACATTATTTGCGAAATCAAAAAAGTATATTGCAAGAATTCAGACGTTAATACAGGAAAAGGAGATATTAAAATGAGCGGAAAAATCTTAAAAGGAAATGTAGTTTTATCAAAAATGTTAAAAACTTTACGAGTTAAAGTTGGTTTTTCGAAAAAACATGCAAGATACAACAAAAGATTTGTGTTTCATAATACTTTTAAAGTTCATTGTGAAGATGTTTCTAAATATAAAGAAGGCGATTTAGTACAGATTATAGAATGTGCCCCAATTAGTAAATCGAAAAGTTGGAAATTGTTAGATGATGTGAAGGAGACGAAATGATTCAAGTTGGAACTTTATTAAATAGTGCAGATAATTCAGGTGCAAAGACTTTAAATGTTGTTGGTATTCCAGGATCTTCTGTAAGAAGGTTCGCCCAAATTGGTGATGTTGTCACTTGTTCAGTTAGAGGAACCACCGGAGTTGGTACAAATATAAAAGATCACGAAGTCGTTAGCGTTGTTATCGTGAGAACTAGAAAAGAAATCCGAAGATTAGATGGCAGTTATATTCGATTTGATGATAATTCTGGAGTCATTGTTGATAAAGCTAAAGCCCCGCATGGAACGAGAATTTTTGGTCCAGTAGCTCGTGAACTTAGAGATTTAGGTTTTAGTAAAATAGTTTCTTTGGCACCAGAAGTCTGGTAAACGATATGAAAATTCATAAAGGCGATAAAGTAAAAATAATTTCGGGAAAACAAAAAGGTACGGAATCTGTAGTCGAGAAAGTGTACAAAGAGAATAATAAAATATTGGTTGAAAATGTTAATATTGTAACCAAGCACGCAAAGCCAACTGCAAACACTGCAGGTGGCTTACTTAAAGTAAACAGACCAATTAATGTATCAAACGCAATGGTTGTTTGTCCAAAATGTTCAAAGTCGGTTCGTATTGGTTATAAATTTGTCGACGGGAAAAAATTTCGAGTATGTAAGAAGTGCAATGAGGTAATTTAAAATGTCATTAAAAGAAGAGTTTTACAACAAAATAAGAATTGATTTAAAAAAAGACCTAGCAGTTAATTCGGTCGAGGCCGTGCCACAAATCAAGAAAATTGTTGTAAATATGGGGGTAGGAAGTAATAAAGACAATAAGGTTTTTATGAAAGAAGCTATCAATGAGCTAGAGATTATTACTGGTTTAAAGCCATCAGAGAGAAAATCGAAAACATCAATTTCTAATTTTAAAATCAGAAAGGGTCAAGTTGTTGGATTAACAGTAACTCTTAGAGGTAATAAAATGTGGTCTTTTTACGAAAAATTTGTAAAAATCGCACTTCCAAGAGTCAAGGATTTTAGAGGCATCTCAAAAAAATCATTTGATGGATCTGGTAATTATAGTTTGGGAATTATTGAGCAGGTTATTTTTTCTGAAATTGATGCAAACAAAATCGTGTATAATAAGCCTTTGCAGGTTACTATAAATACTTCTGCGAAAAATGATGAGTTGGGTTTAAAGTTATTGTCGGCCTTAAATATGCCGTTTAGAGAAGGAAAATAAAATGTCACGAAAAGGTTTGATAGAAAGATGGAAAAAAGCGAAAAAATTTAAAGTAAGAGAATATAGCA